>JAGAFH010000004.1 GCA_017612755.1 Clostridiales bacterium | reverse complement strand
GGCCATTATTGGCGGTTTTTGGCTGAAAATGTCCAAGATAGTGGCCTAACAGGCCACGGGTTAGGCCATTATTATCGGTTCAGCTTTCTGAATAGGCCGTGGTGGTTGCAGAAGGCGTAGATCTTCTTGACCCGGTCGATCTTGAATCTGGCTGCAGCGTCTCCTTCCGGATAGAGCTTTACGATCTGGACCCGGTGGTCCGAGACGGCCGCCAGGAAAGAGATGTAGTGGTCCTTGGACATGGGATGGTCAACTGAGATGTAGTATTCGTCTTCCACTTTCTCTACCGTTATCTTGTGGTCTTCGTCTTCATCTTCTTCCTCTTCCTTGGGAAGTGTGATGCCGCAGCAGGAGATCACTGTATCTCCTGTCGTCCTGATGATGTTGCCGCAGACGGGGCAGACGTAGAAGTTGCCCTTTAGCATGTTGGATGATCTGTTCCTGTTAGTTATGTCTTCTCCCGAGAGAAGCTCGATCACTGAGATGTCCAGTGCTTCCGATAAGGGCTCGATGAGGCTTATGTCGGGAAAACCTGCGCCGGTCTCCCATTTGCTCACTGCCTTGCTGCTGACGTGGATCTTCCGGGCCAGCTCTTCCTGGGTAAGGTTCTTCTTTTCCCTGAGGCGCTTTATGGCTGCGCCTGTCACATATCTGTCCATAGGTTTATCCTCCTTATGGGGTAAGGATAACATCTGATCTTATGCTGTGGTACCTACGCATCGTGGGATCACTTATAGCCGCAGTCTGATCTTTCGGGACCGTCGATACCGGATTCGTAGCTTGCCCTGAACTCCATGTTGATGTCCCGGATCTCCTTCCTGCCGTCGATATAGTCCTGGTACATCTCGGCAAGGCCTGCCATACAGCCGTCGCAGGATCCGTTTATGTTCCCTATGGATTCAGCTACGATCCGTTCCCGTTCTTCTTTAGTTGTGTCTTTTATTAAGATGCTCATGTGAAGATTATAGCATTAAAAAAGGCCCGGAACTTTGTCCGGGCCTTGGGTCTTTTTATCAGATCGCCAGGAAGAACTTGACCAGGAAGATGGCCGACAGTACATAGGTAAGTACTGAGACATCCTTGGCTTTTCCTGTGACCAGCTTGATGAGAGTGTAGCTTATGAGGGCAAGACCGATACCGTGTCCGATGGAACCGGATATGGGCATTGCCAGGATCATGACAGCTACGGGTACCAGCTGGGTCATATCTTCGAAATCGATATCCTTAAGGTTACAGAACATGAGGATACCGACATAGATCAGTGCGGATGATGTGGCGGGAGCAGGGATGATGGCTGCCAGGGGCGCGATGAACATGCAAAGCAGGAACATGATGCCCGTTGTAAGAGCCGTGAGACCTGTACGTCCGCCTGCCTCAACACCTGATGCGGACTCAACGAATGTGGTGACAGTTGAAGTACCTGTAAGGGAACCTGTTACAGTACCCACAGCATCGGAAAGGAGTGCCTGCTTCATCTTGGGCATATTGCCGTCCTTATCCAGCATCTTGGCACGGGAAGCGGTACCGACCAGTGTTCCGATGGTATCGAACATGTCGATGATGCAGAAGGTGATGATGAGGGTGATGATGGTGAACCAGCCGATCTGGAGGATGCCTTCGAAGTTGAGCTTGAAGAGAGTTGTCTCCACCATATCGTGGAAGGGAGGAACGAAGGAAGCTGTCTTAAGGCTCTCGAAGGGATTTGTCTTAAAGCAGACTGCCTCGCCGATCCAGTAGACTACGGAAGCCACCAGCATTCCGTAAAGGACAGAACCCTTGATCTTCTTGTGGTCCAGGGCGATGATAACGAAAAGTCCCACGAACATGGTGATAACGGAAAGTACCATAACGGAATATCCGCTGCCCATGGTGTCTTTTGCGAATTTAGCCGTAAGGGAACCGAAGAAGTCCCTCATTGCATAGAAGGGACCGCCGGCCTCAGAGTAAAGGCTTACGTTGGAGCCGAAACCGATGTTCATGAGCATAAGACCGATGGCGGGTCCGATACCTAAACGGACTCCCAGGGGGATAGCCTGAACTATCTTTTCACGTACATTGAGAATGGAGAGGATTATGAAGATGATACCCTCGATAAAGATGATGCACAGGGCGCTTCTGAAACCCTCAAGGTAGGTCATGCCGGTCATGGCGGCGATGTTTGCGACGACTACGGCGAAGAAACTGTTAAGTCCCATGCCGGGAGCCATTGCAAAAGGTTTGTTTGCCATGAATGCCATGGCTACGGTACCGATCGCCGAAGCGATACAGGTTGCAAGGAAAACACCGTTCCAAAGGTCCTGCCCCTCTGCTCCAAAACCTGTGAGGAGATTCGGGTTTAAGGCGATGATGTAAGCCATCGTCATGAAGGTGGTAAGACCTGCCACGATCTCCGTGCGGACGGTAGTTCCGTTTTCCTTTAGATGAAAGAACTTTTCCATACGATCCTCCTTCGGATGAATTATATTGTTCCCGGAAAAGAAGAGGGGAGACCCGTTCTTGTTTCCGCAGAAACCTGTGGTAAAAAGATAAGGCCGGTCCTAAGACCGGCTCAGTACCATTAAGATCGTATAAGTTGTGACTTATTCAGTCATAGAAGCCAGCTTAGCCTTCTCTTCGGCCAGCTCAGCAGCCCTGCGGGCTTCCTCCTCGGCAGCGGCGGCAGCTGCTCTTGCCTCTTCTTCAGCCTTCTTGGCGGCAGCCATGGCTTCCTCAGCTCTCTTGGCAGCAGCTTCAGCCTTCTCTCTGGCCTTGGCGGCTGCAGCCTGAGCTTCTTCTTCGGCCTTCTGGGCAGCGATCCTGCCGTCCTCTTCGACCTTCTTCTTATTTGCAAGGGAATAAGCTTCCTCAGCTGTCTTAGTTTCCTTCTTGGCTTCTTCAGCCTTTTCGGCAGTGCTCTTAGCAAGCTCCTCAGCATGGGTAGCCGCATTCTTGGCTTCTTCCTCGAACTCCTCGGCAGCCTTTCTTGCTCTCTCTTCTGCTCTTATGGCTGTCTGCCTTGCTTCCTGTTCAGTCTTCTTCTGATGGACGATCTTCATTGCCTCGGCAGCCTTCTCGGCAGCGATCTTGGCTGCTTCTTCCAGCTTGTTCGCCTCAGCCTGTGCATCTTCGGCAGCTGCAAGGGCTGTGAAGTATTCCTCGTCTGCAGTTTCAGCCAGCTTCTTGGCTTCTTCCTCGGACTTTAAGGCTTCCTCACGGACCTGTGTTGCCTTCTCGACAGCCTGTCTTGCTTCATCAGCTTTAGCCTGGGCTTCTTCAGCCTGCTTTACAGCGCGGTCCTCGCGGATCTTAGCCTGGTTGTATTCCAGCTTAGCCTTCTCTGCGGCAAGTGTTGCAGCGGATTTGGTAGAAGAGGGCATAGAACCGGGACGGCCGGGCGTTGAACCTGCTACTGCGCCTGCTGCGACTGCCGCTGCATGATTGATGGATGCAGAAGGGGGTCTCTTGATGGGCGGCTTAAGCCCTACGGGAGGCTTTGCCTCTGCTGCAGGCCTTGTGGGCGCTGCGGGCTTATCCGTCGTCTTAACATCTTTAGAAGGTTCTTCTTTCTTGGCTGCTGCAGCCTTGCGGGCTTCTTCCATTGCCTTACGTGCCTCGATCTGGGCCTTAGCCGCTGCGGCGCGCTCTCTTGCGTAGTTGGCTGCAGGATTATCGATAGTTGAGATATTATCGCCCTTGGACGATGTGTTCTTGCTGTTTGCTCCGCTGTCGCCGGAAACAGAATAACCGACTGCGGGAGTACCGACTCTTCCGTCAGGTTTCCCCTTAAAAACATCTAATATACCAGACATTTTTCCCCCACCTTACTTCAAAAAATAAAGTCTTATTGATAACTAAATTATACTTTGTTACCAATAGATTTCAAGTATATTTCATATTTTATACACAATTTGACGATAAAATCTATCAAATTCTCTTGGTATTTTGGAAAACAGCCTCTTTTCGCATATAATGCAGCTATGGATAGGGAAGGTAATAATAATGGTGTATTAAGGTACCCGGTGCTGATGGTGCACGGAATGGGTTTCCGCGACAGAAGAAGGCTCAACTACTGGGGAAGGATCCCGGCGGCTTTGGAGGCTGACGGGGTTAAGATCTTCTATGGAGGTCAGGACAGTAACGGTTCCATCGAGGATAACGGGGCTTTCCTGGCTGAAAGGATCAGGTCCCTGGCAGCAGAGAATAATATCACCAAGTTCAATGTGATCGCCCACAGTAAAGGGGGCCTTGATATCAGATATGCCATCTCTTCTCTGGGGATAAACGACCTGATCGCTTCGGTGACTACCATCAACACCCCCCACAACGGATCTTATACTGTTGACAAGCTCCTTAAGATCCCTGCCGCTTTCGTAAGGCTGGGATGCTTTATGACGGATTTCTGGTTTAAGGTGTTAGGGGACGGGGATCCCAAGACTTATAAGGCCATCACTGCCTTTAAGACTTCCAGCGCCGAGGAGTTCAACAGGGCAAATCCTGACGATCCTGATATCTATTACCAGAGTTACGCCTTCACCTGCAGGAAGGTGACCGGGGATATGCTCATGTGGTTCCCGAACCTGGTGGTCCGGCTGATAGAAGGGGAGAACGACGGACTTCTCACTCCCAGGGCCGTTAAGTGGGCAAACTTCAGGGGGCACTTCAGGGGCGTGGGAAGACGGGGAGTCTCCCATCCTGATGAAGTTGATATAAGAAGAAGACCCCTGATGGTGGATCTGGGGGACAGGACTTTAGATATCCCGGACTTTTACAGGGAGATCGTGAAAGAACTGGGACAGATGGGCTTCTGATCTTTCTCAGACAAGATTTCTGACACCTTCACATATGCGTCTTGCAACAGCAGGATTATTCATCGTATAAAGATGGATCCCCGGGATGTCGCCGGCCAGAAGATCTACGATCTGGCTTAAGGCATAGGACATGCCCGCATCAAAGAGGGCTTCCTTTTTATTTTCATATCTGCTGATTATCTTTTTGAACCTGTCCGGGAATGTGGCATTACAAAGGGAGATCATCTTCCTGATCTGCACCGCATTTATGACCGGCATGATCCCGGGGATGATGGGGACATCGATGCCGGCGATCCTTGACTTCTCGCACATATCGTAGAACCTTCTGTTCTCGAAAAACAGCTGGGAAACAAGAACGGAAGCTCCCGCATCCACCTTATCCTTAAGTCCCTTCATGTCGCTGATCCTGTCCGGGGACTCCGGGTGGCATTCCGGGTAGCAGGCCCCGAGGAAACAGAAGTCGTGGTCTTTCTTTAAGTAGGATATAAGGTCGGAGGCATGATGGAAATCATCCTTTTCGGCCAGGAGGGGAGATCTGTCCCCTCTTAAGGCCAGGATGTTTTCGATGCCTTCCGCCTCCAGGACCTCCGCAAAGGAATCGATCTCTTTTCTGTCGTAGTGAAGGGAGGTGAGATGGACCACCGGCTCCACGTTATACCTGTGCTTGATGGTCTTTGCGATCTCAACTGTCCTGCTGGAGTTTAATCCTCCCCCGGCGCCGAAGGTGACGCTTATGAAGTCAGGCTTAAGCTCACACAGTACCTCCAGGGTCTCGTCGATGGACTTAAGTTCCGAATCCTTTTTCGGGGGGAAGATCTCAAAAGACAGAGTCTTCTTATTACCTTTGTAGATATCCGCTATCTTCATTATCCCTGCTGCCTTATGATCTTTGCTGCCTCTACCAGGTTGGCAAGGCTCTTCACTGTCTCTTCCGTGCCTCTTGTCTTAAGGCCGCAGTCGGGATTTACCCAGAGCTTTTTGTCCTCAGTCTTCGTCCTGATCTTTGTGAGCTGGCCTACCAGTTCCTCTGTGGAAGGCACACGGGGGCTGTGGATATCGTAGACGCCGGGACCTACCTGGGTCTTGAAGTTGTTCTCCTTAAGGGAGTCGAGGATGGTCAGGTCTGAACGGGAGGCCTCGAAGGTGATAACATCCGCATCCATTGAATCGATGGCGGGGATGATATCCGTGAACTCGCTGTAGCACATATGGGTATGGATCTGGGTCCGGGGCTTGACTCCGCTGTGGACCAGCCTGAAGGCGGGGATTGCAAAGTCCAGATATTCGCTGTACCAGTCGGACTTTCTGAGGGGAAGCTTCTCTCTGAGGGCTGCCTCGTCGATCTGGATGATGCCGATACCGTTAGCTTCAAGATCCAGGACCTCATCCCTGATAGCCAGGGCGATCTGAAGGATGCTCTCTTTGATGGAGATATCTTCTCTGGGGAAGGACCAGTTAAGGATAGTAACGGGACCTGTGAGCATTCCCTTGACAGGCTTGTCCGTAAGGCTCTGGGCATACTTTGACCACTCTACCGTTATAGGTGTCTTTCTTGAGACGTCTCCCCAGATGATCGGGGGCTTAACACATCTTGTACCATAGGAAAGGACCCAGGCCTTCTCCGTGAAGAGGTAGCCTGAAAGGTGCTCGCCGAAGTACTCTACCATGTCGTTTCTCTCATACTCGCCGTGGACAAGCACATCAAGGCCCAGCTTCTCCTGAAGCTCTATGCACTCCTTGATCTTGCCCTTATTGAACTCCACATACTGCGCTTCGGAGATCTCTCCGTTCTTAAAAGCGCGGCGGTTTTTTCTGACATCATCTGTCTGGGGGAAGGAACCGATAGTGGTGGTAGGGAAGGGAGGAAGCTTTAAGATATCATTCTGGATGGCCATCCTCTCCTCGAAAACGGGAAGGCGGGTATAGTCCTCCTCTTTAATGGAAGAAACACGGCCCTGTACTTCTGCATCAAAGACATCCGGGCGTCCTGCGAAAAGCTCTTTGTTGGCAGATACGATCTCATCACTAAGGGAGGACAGATCCTTGAGCTCTTTGAGTTTCTCCTCTGCAAAAGCAAAGTGGGCCTTGTATTCTTCCTTGAGCTTTGTCTCGCTCTTCAGTGTGTACGGAACGTGAAGAAGAGAACAGGATGTGCCGATATAAAGATTTTCTTCAGGGACGATAGTCTTAAGTTCGTCAAGAACAGCCTTTGACTTTGAGTAGTCATTCTTCCAGATATTCTTTCCGTTTACGATACCTGCAACTAAGATCTTATCTTCAGGGAAACCATTGGTCTTTATAAGCTCCAGGGTCTTTCTGCCTTCCACAAAGTCCAGGCCGATGGCATCAAGATTCAAGGATGTAACAGTGTTAAATGCGTCCCTGATGTCTCCAAAGTAGGTCTGAAGGAGGATCTTAAGGCCTTTTTTGTCAGAAAGGATCTTATGGTAGATGCTCTTGAAGAGTTCTATATCTTCATTTGAAAGATCTTTGACCAGCCAGGGCTCATCCAGCTGGAGGAAAGTGCCTCCGGCTGCAGAGATCTCTGATATGAGTTTTATATATTCATTTGAAAGAGCTTCCCGGATATCAGCTGCTCTTTTGGATCCGGTGAACCTTAAGAGCTTTAAGAAGGTGAAGGGGCCTGTGATCTGGACCTTGGCATCTATGCCGAGAGCTTTTGCTTCAGAGAGTTCATCGACGGGCTTTGTTCCTGAAAGGGAGATGACCGTTTCATCTTCAAACTCGGGAACGATGTAGTGGTAGTTTGTATTGAACCACTTCTTCATGGCCAGGGCCTTAACGTTGCCCTTTTCGCCCTGATATCCTCTTGCTGCTGCAAAATATGTATCCAGAGGGGAAAGACCCAGCTCCTTATATCTTGCAGGAACCACATTAAAAAGGAATGCAGTATCAAGTACATTGTCGTAGAAAGAGAAGTCATTTACGGGGATAAGGCTGATGCCTGCATCCTTCTGGGCCTTAAAGCCGAACTCTCTTTGTGCCTTAGCGGTTTCCTGAAGTTCCTTTTCGGTTATCTCACCCCTGAAATACTTCTCGGAGGCAAACTTTAATTCCCTGTTCCTTCCGATCCTGGGAAATCCTGCTACTGATGTTTTCATATCTGTTCTCCTTGCTGTTTTTGATGAGTGGAGTATAAACCTATAGGAAAGGTAGGTATAATACATCTTTTGTGGATGTGGCCATAGATAAAATCTATGATAAGTGGTAATATCATAGAAAAATCTATAAAATTAGAGGGAATATATATGACATTAAAACAGCTTAGATATGTAGTAACAGTAGCGGATACCGGCAATATGACTGAGGCGGCAAGGCGGCTCTTTATCGCCCGGCCCAGTCTGACCTCCGCCATCAACGAACTGGAGAAGGAATTTGATATACCCATCTTTTCCAGGAGCAACAAGGGAATCGAAGTCACCACGGAAGGTGAGGAATTCCTGGGATATGCAAGGCAGGTGCTGGAGCAGACTGATCTTATAGATGAGAGATATACCGGAAAGACAAGGGGTAAGCTGAGGTTCTGCGTTTCCTCCCAGCACTACTCCTTTGCGGTGGAGGCTTTTGTAGAACTTCTGAAAAAGACCGGGTCGGAAAAGTACGAATTTCATATGCGTGAAACGGAGACCTATGACATCATAGACGACGTGGCCCATCTTCGAAGCGAGATCGGCATCCTATATTTAAATGAATTCAATGAGACGGTCATCAGGAAGACCTTAAGGGACAATAACCTGACCTTCCATCCGCTTTTTAAGGCGAAGCCCCATGTCTTTATCGGGAAGGGTTCCCCACTGGCAAATAAAAAGAGCCTGACCTTAGAGGACTTAAAGCCCTATCCCAGACTCTCATATGAGCAGGGAAGCCATAACTCTTTTTATTTTTCGGAGGAGATACTCAGTACTGTCGATTGCGATAAGGAGCTTATCGTAAGGGACAGGGCTACTCTTTTTAATCTTCTTATAGGACTTAACGGCTATACCATCTGCAGCGGCGTCATCAGCGAGGAGCTGAATGGCCCCAACATCATCGCCAAGCCCCTGAAGGTGGACGACTATATGCAGATCGGATATATCCTTCCGTCACAGATCCATCCTTCGGCCCTGACGGAAGAATATATCGAAATGCTCAGGCGCTTTACTGACTGATCCATTCGGACCCGTCAGGAGTCAGATATGTGCCGGTCTCGAAGGCATCAGGCGCAATGGCGATGGATACGCTCCTTATGCAGCCTCCGTTGCTTTCATCTGTACTGTAGCCGCCGAAGAATGTCTCTCCTGTTACGTTGTTGATGAAGATGGCATTTCTGGGAAAAGCTGTTTCCAGGTCTGCAATCTCAAGGAAAATGGTCATTCCGTATCCCAGTGTCTGATCTTCAGCCTCAATGGCCTCTATAACATCATCAGTTAATTCTATCCCTACAGATTCCAGGTAGGTAAGAAGGTCGGATGTGGAAGAGAAGGTATAGCAGCCGCAGGGGGCATCCACATCTACTCCAAAGCTGTAGAAAGGAATATCCAGGCCGGTGTAACAGCTGAAATATCCATCATAATCAATAGAATCCATTCCCAGATCATAGAGGGTATCCCACATGTTGACCATAGCATAGGAAGCCGAATCCATACTTCCGGTATAAGATCCGTAGGTGGCATACTGGATCATGTTGCCGTCCTCATCTATATAGTATGCGTAGCCTTCATTTCCGTTATCCAGTACCAGACTTATGGGATAAGTCCCGGAGGGATCCAGGCAGGCGGCTTCAGCATAAAGACTGTTGAAGTAATCAGGATCTATGGTGGTAAAGGGCTCCATGTTTTCATATATCAGATCAAACCTGTCTATGGGCCGGTCGGCAGTGTTGTCCCAGATCTCGTTTTCGTAATAATAGACATTATAGTGGTTAGTGACGAAAAATCCTTTTTCTCTATGGTAGTCCAGAGGAGATTCAAACTGATAATAGAAAACGACACGCTCGATGCTATAGGGGTCGAACTGGAAATCAGGTTCAGGAGCAGAGGGCGCTGACCAGCTTTCCCATGCCTCCCCTTCAGGGGTCTCATAAGGATTTGAAGGATCCCAGCAGGAATTCCACATATATACAGAGAAGACTGTATCAGAAGGATCTACCCCAAATGCGCCGGGCATATGGTCGAAGTAGCATACCCTGTTATTTTCATCCATAAAGAAGACACTCTGAAGGCTTTCTGCGCTGCTGTCTATATCAAGGAAGATCTTTCCGTTGTACTGAAGATATTCATCTCTGGCCTCTATGGCTTCCAGGTTATCGTCAGAGATAGC
>JAGAFH010000049.1 GCA_017612755.1 Clostridiales bacterium | reverse complement strand
CTTCTCCTGATATGTGTGTCCGTGTGAATATGCTCTGGTATTCTTCTTCAGAGTATGTTGAGATACCTGCCCAGCCCCTTTCTTCCATGAATCCTTCCCTTAGTGAACGTTCAGGATTTGTGGTTGTAGAGTGGGGAGGTGAGAGGATAAGTGTTGATTGAGTTTTTCCCAGGGGTTTTATACAATTATTCTAACGATGTATATACTTCCGGTATAGGAGATAGAAATATGAAAAACGAACTTTCTACTAACATCAGAGCTTTTCGTAAAGAGAGGGGACTTACCCAGGAGCAGATCGCCGAGGTCTTTGGCGTTACTGTAGGTGCGGTCCACAAGTGGGAGGCTGGGCTTTCCACACCGGATCTTTCCCTGATACTTGAGATGGCGGATTTTTTCGATACGTCACTTGATGTGCTCATCGGATTTGAGGCCAGGGACAACAGGATCAGCGTTCTGGCGGAGAGACTTCGTAAGATGTCTTATTCCATGGATCCTGACTGTATCGCCGAAGCGGAGAAGGCACTTAAAAAGTATCCCCATAACTTCTCCATCGTATTTGAGTGTGCGCTGGCCTATGCGGTGTATGGGTATAATCCCGGAAACGATAAGCATCTGAGGCGTGCCATGGAGCTCTTTAAGCAGTCCGTGACCCTTATTTCCCAGAACACGGATCCGGATATAAATGAGGCGGTCATCTATGGCCAGATCGCAATACTTCACCAGACCATGGGAGAAGTGGATAAGGCCCTGGATATCTATAAGAAGCACAATGCGGGCGGTATGTTCGATATAAAGATCGGACAGATCCTTGCCATGAAGGGGGACTACGAACAGGCGGATGAATATCTGTCCCATTTACTGATAAAACAGTTTGGCGACAGGATAAATGTGGTGGCCGGAAAGATCCTCTGCTATATGGGCAGGAAGGAATATGATGAGGCAAAGGCTGTTATCGAAGCAGCCATAAATGATAATGCCGCATACAGGAACGGCGATAAGCCCAATGTGCTGGATAAGTACGACTGTATGTTCTATACGCTCCTGTCTTCCATGGAGCTTAAGCTGGGCCATAAGAAGAAGGCGGTAGAGTGTCTTAAGAAGGCGAAGATGAGTGCGGAAAAGTTCGATGCGGCTCCCGATTATGACGCAAAGAATATCAGGTTCGTTAACATCAAGGACAGCCTGGTGCTCCACGATACTCTGGGAAAGACAGGTATAGATGCCATAGAATATGCACTGACCTTCATGAAGGATCCGGAACTTGAGAGGATCTGGAGATCGCTTAAGTAAGAGGATTTAAAAAACGATCTGCCTTATGACAGATCGTTTATTATTATGACGAAAGCTTTTTTGTACTGGTCTCCAAGTCCGTATCTCGCGACTTCCGGGGCCTGGACCAGTTTTATCTTATAGCCGTGAAGCCCGACTATCTTTTTTGCTACGGAAAGACCGAGTCCGGAACCTCCGCCTGAGCTTCTTGACTTGTCTCCCATGGTGAAGGGTTCGAATATCTCGTCTGCCAGTTCCTTTTCGATCAGCTTTCCACTGTCGGCCACATAGATCCTTATCTCATCAGTATCCCTGGTAACGGATACCTTTATGTCCGTTCCCTTTTCGTTATGCTTGTATGCATTCGTTATGAGATTCGTTATTACGCGTCCGAACTGTATCTTATCCAGCTTCAGGATCATGGAAGTCTCAGGGATATCGATATCAAGTTCATCGCCTGCGTCTTCTATATCCTGATACAGGGAGGAAACGGTCTCTCTTACCAGCTCACACAGATCGGTGTCTTTGGTTACGAGTTCAAAGCCCTGGCTGTCCAGCCTTACGTAGTTAAAGAGCATCTGGATTATATCGTTCATCCTGCCTGTCTTATTGGAGATGGCATCCAGATATTCCTGTCTCTGGTCTTCCCGGACTACCCCGTCTGACAGGGCCTTTGCATATCCTGATACCGTAGTCATGGGAGTCTTAAGATCGTGGGCGATATCGGAGATCATGAGATATCTCTTCTTCTCGTTTTCTTTACGCTCATTCTCTCTCGCTTCTTCCAGCTTCCTGATCTCTCCGGTGACGAGCCTTGAAAAGATGACGGCACCTGCCGCAAAGGGAAGTACCACCATGATGAAAGCTCCCAATGCCGCTACTATGATGGCTATCTTGGAGAATCTGGACATGTTCCAGATCTCCGCCAGAGACAACCCGTTGAGATCTGACAGAAAAAGCTCGTAAACGATGGGGAGCACAAAAAGAGTCAGGAACATAGTAAACACAGATTCGATCACGGTGACCACAGCGACAGTCGCGATGAACCTGGTTATTATGAATTGTCTCAGATCTTTTTCTTCAGTCATTATTTTTCCATCCTGTATCCGAGTCCGCGGATCGTCTTTATATACTTGGACGGATCTTCGTCCAGCTTAGTCCTGAGCTTACTGATGGACACCATTATATTGTTGTCGGCTACCACATAATCATCGCCCCAACCGCGCTCATAGATCTGCTGCTTGGTAAATACCTTTCCGGGTGAGGTCATAAAGAGTTCCATGAGCTTATATTCGACTGATGTCAGATCGATAGTCTCTCCGTTCCTGGTGAGTATGCAGGAATCCGTGTCCAGCTCAAGATCTTTGACCTTCAGGGTCTCTCCTTTGTGGGACGCGCTTCCCAGGTCGTAGAACCTTCTCATATTTGACTTTACACGGGCGACTACTTCCAGGGGGTTAAAGGGCTTCGGGATATAATCGTCTGCTCCCAGGTTGAGGCCCAGAATCCTTTCGGCATCTGCCGTCCTGGCCGATATGATCATGATGGGGATATTGCTCTCTTTTCTGATCTCCTGCATTACGTGAAGTCCGTCGATGCCGGGCATCATGATATCAAGAAGACATATATCCGGTTTTTTATCCCTTATGAGCTTTAATGTTTCGTTTCCGTCCTCTGCTTCTATGACTGTGAATGACTCATTTTCAAGATAGAGCCTTAAGAGATTTCTTATTTCCTTTTCGTCATCAGCGACCAATACCTTATATCCCATTTTGGTTCCTCCGGTAAACAAGGATAACTGACGGGATCAGATCCCGCCAGTCAACTTTTACTATATCATATCCTTTATTCATATTGAGGGGTCGTCATGCCTTTGCTACTGCTGTGCCGTACTTAAGTGTCTCATAGAGAGCTGCGTCTGTAGAAGCCTTGTAAGGATTTACATAGAAGATTCCTACGATTCCGCATGTCATGAGGGAAAGGATATCCCAGAGGATGAAGGAAAGATCAAGTACGAATGCCTTCCACTTGTTGCCTGTCATGAGTCTCTTGCTCTCTGCGAAAGCCTGCTCTGTTGTCATTGTAGGATCCTCGGAAAGAAGATAGGGGATCATCTTATACTCGTAGTGCTTTACGATGCCGGGGATGATGAAGAGCAGTGACCACAGTGTTACATAAAGATCTCTGAAGAACATTGTCTTTACGTTGCCCTTGTAGTTTGAATCAAAACCGAATGCGATATTGCTCATGCTTGCGGGCTCATCAAGATTCTTTCTGAAGAATCTTCTGCATCCGAGTTCGAGGGGATTTACGATAAGTACATCAAATGCGATTCCGATGGCGACTGCTACTATCATGACAAGTGATACGATGATCGCTGCTGCTATGATGGCTGCGCCGCTTATCTCTCCACTGTCTTCGACTTCCACTGTGCGCTCGCCGTCTTCGTTCTCTGTGATGATGACTGTGCCGTTTTCGTCGTCTGTATTGATCTCGATCGTCTCATCATCGCCTTCGATGATCAATCCGTCTCCGTCGGATGTTTCTTTAATGAATGAATAGCTTCCGTAACCGGCTTCGTCTGTTGAAGGATGCTTGAAGGCGCCCATGGCTCCTGTTGAACCTGCCGTTCCTCCGATGACTGCAATGATCAGTCCAGTTGCTACGCACTTCCAGAAATTTGCCTTGAAGCTTGCCTTACCTTTTGTCTTAACTTCTTTTCTTGTCCACATATTGAGTACCTCCTTATTCCGTACCTGTGTTTTACAATACCCATTCTAAAGACCTTTCCTTAACGGACAAATAGACAAACCTTAACGTTACCTTAACAATACATTTTTTATCCTGAACATCCTGATACCCACGAAAAAGTGGGTAATTCTCATACTGATACATACAATGTATAGTCTTTATAAATAAGAAAAGAAAGGACAATACATATGAACGAAAACAGCGAAGCCCTCCTCCTTATAGACATACAGGATGTTTATTTCCTGCCGGGACCTCTGCTGCTTCACAAGCCTTCTGAAGCAGCGGGGAAAGCGGCACAGGTCCTGGATAAGTTCAGAAAAGAGGGAAAGACCGTGATCCATATAAGGCACAACTTCAAGGCTTTTGCCGGCATCAACAAAGCCGTTAAGCCTTTGCCCGGGGAAAAGGTGATCCACAAAGACTACCCAAGTTCTTTCCTGGGAACGGACCTGGAGGAGTAGCTAAAAGAGAAAAAGATTGGTAAACTTGTAGTCGTGGGCATGATGTCTCATATGTGTGTAGATACCACCGTAAGAGCATGTCAGGATCACGGCTACGAAGTAACGGTCATCGAGGATGCATGTACTACACAATCTCTTAAGTTTAAGGGTGAGAAGATACCTGCAGAAACAGTGCACAAGGCATTTATGGCTTCTCTGGACGGAATGTTCGCGAAGGTCGTAAGCCTGGAGGATTATTTGTGAAGATAAGAGACGACTACACCTGCCCTCTTGAGATAGTACACGACATCATCAGGGGCAAGTGGAAGACCATCATCCTGTACCAGCTGAAGGAGGGACCCAAATCCCTTTCACAGCTTGAGCGTGAGATCGAAGGCATCAGCCAGAAGATGCTCCTGGAGCAGCTGGCGGAACTTAAGGACTTCGGCCTCGTACAGAAAAAGGAATTCGAGGGCTATCCTCTTCACGTGGAATACTCCCTGACTGACAGACGCGGTCAGAAGATGGTGGAAGCCGTATCCATAATGCAGATGGTCGGCGTAGACTACATGATCGAAAACAACATGGACGATGCCCTCATCAACAAAGGAATAGTGACAAGGGAACAGATAGATAAGGTAAGAAGGGAACAGGGATAAATGGGAAAGAAAGCGCTTATCGTCGTAGACATGCAGAACGACTTTCTCTGGGAGAAGAGAAAGAAGATGTTTAACTACGACACGGAACAACTGACCGCTAATGTAAACGAAGCCATTAGTACTTATAAAGCAGAAGGCTGCGACATCATCTACATCAAGCAGTACTACCAGAACATCGCAACCAACAGGCTTATCATCGGCTTCGGCATAAAGGGGACTGAAGGAGCAGAGATCTACAGCAAGATCAACATCGTCTCCGATAATATCTTCGTTAAATATTTTCCTAACACGTATACATCTAAGGAGTTCTGCCGGCACATGGAAAAGGAAGGATACGACGAAGTCGTCCTCTGCGGAGTAGACGAGTGCGGATGTGTTGGTGCAACTGCCAAAGGCGCTGTGAAGACCGGCGTAAAGGTATCGCTTCTCAAGGACTGTACCGGCTGCCGCTTCCCTGACAGCAAAGAGCAGAAGATGAGGGAGAACCTGACAAAGCGGGGAGTAAACTACATAAACCTGAAGTAAAGGAGAGGAACATGATCTACGCCATGAGCGACATCCACGGATGCATAGGTCAGCTGGAAGAGATGCTGAAGCTCACAGACCTGACCGGCGATAATAAGATCATCTTCCTTGGAGACTACATAGACTACGGATACGATTCCGGAGAAGTCTTAAGAAAGATACAGAAGATCCAGTGTGAATATGGAGAAGAAAAGGTGATCGTCCTTAAGGGCAACCACGAAGCCATGTTCCTGGAATGGATTGACGACTTCAGTAAAGAACTTACAGAAGAAGACAAAGACCTCATATACGACACCTGGCTCACCACAGATGAGAAGTATGGATATAACACCCTGAAGACCCTGATCAGGAAGGAGAGCCTGGACAGGATAAAGGGGATAACTGACTTTGCCGACAGAAACATGGAAGCCGTAAAGCTGGTAAAGGAAGAGAACAGAGAACTCATAAACTGGATGCAAAAGATGCCCCTCTTCTACGAGACAGAGCCCCAGATCTTCATCCATGCAGGTGTGGACGAAGAAGCTGGAGAATACTGGAAATGGGGCTCCGATGAGAACATGTTCCTGGGGAAGATTCCTCCATCTAAAGGACAATTCATAAAGACCTTGATCGCCGGTCATATCGGCACCAGCAGCATAGCCAGAGACAGAGACTTTCACGATATCTACTTCGACGGAAAGAGCCACTACTATATAGACGGCTCTGTCTACAGCCACGGCAAGCTGAACCTCCTATGCTACGATGAGAAAACCTGCGACTACCGCCAGATCGAAGCCGGGAGTACTCCAAAGAAGATAACACCCTACATCTGATCCCGGGCACTTCTTATGCCACTTTCAGCCTAAAAACGGAATATTTGACCTAACCCTTGACCTACAAGGTCAATATTTAGGTCAATTTTGGCCCCAAACGCCCATTTTTGACCTAATCATTGACCTATTAGGCCAATATTTAGGTCAATTTCAGCCCCAATTGCGCATTATTGACCTAATCCTTGACCTACCGGGTCAAAGACCAGGTCAATTATTGCCACAAATGAAACAAATAGAGCCACGCTTTTTTCTTAAGACATCGATTATAATTAGAAAAGCATTCCTAAGAAGGAGATCTTTTGTATGAAGAAGAAAATCGCTGCATTGCT
>JAGAFH010000048.1 GCA_017612755.1 Clostridiales bacterium | reverse complement strand
GAATGTGAATCTCTGGCAGGATGACGGATCACCGTCAGCTGACTTGAGGATGGACATTGCATAGTTGTATGTACCGTTTTCGACATGCATGATGCCGGAGATACGAGGGGTATAGTTAGGAGCATCGTCCTCGAACTCACGAGTTCTCAAAGCCTGCTCGAATGTCTGCTGCTTGTCCATAAGCTCGTAGATAGTATCTGTCTGGTCACCGTTTGTAACGATAGTCTTGTTTCCAAGGACTCTTACAGGTGAATAGATGATGAGATGGGGATCTGTAAGAAGTGAGGGATCAAAAGCCTCAGTCCTTATACCGTCACCTTCTTCAACGAAGACCCTGTTTCTTGAGTTGACGGATCTTCCCATAATGAAGTAAGCAGTAACGGCCTTCTTTCCGTCAGGGGACTTACCAATGATAATGCCTCTTCCGGGATAAGGGTTGTTGTTTAAAAGTTCATAGATATCGTATGTCTTCATCTTTATTTCTCCTCCTGGTCTTTAACATATGCAATATTGTTTTCGATAACGACTCTTCCCTCTGCAAAGAGCTTTATGGCTTTGGGAAGTATCACCTGCTCACATTCTTTCATGATCCTCTGCTGAAGGGTCTCGGGAGTATCACCCGGAAGAACGTCAACACATTTCTGAAGAAGGATAGGTCCTTCATCATAGTTTTCGTTTACGATATGGACAGTGGCGCCGGAGACCTTTACGCCTCTCTTGAGAGCTGCCTCATGAGGTCTTATTCCGTACATTCCCTTACCGCAGAAAGCCGGGATAAGGGCCGGATGGATATTGATTATCCTGTTACTGAATGCCCTGACTGTCTTTTCGCCAAGAAGCGACAGATATCCCGCAAGAACGATAAGTTCCGCACCACTTTCCTTAAGGGCGGCTAAAACAGCGTCATCCCACATCTCACGGCTCTCATAGTCCTTAACGGACATGACCGAACAGGGGATATTATTGTCTGATGCTCTCTGAATGGCATAAGCCTTATCATTAGATGCGATAACAAGGGCGATCTCAGCATCAGCAAGAGATCCGTCTTTTATCCGGTCTATTATGGCCTGAAGATTAGTTCCTCCACCTGATACAAAAACTGCTATCTTCATTTATCTTCTCCGTATCAGTTATAAGTTACGTTATGGACGGAATCAGTCTTGGGGCAGGGCTTTCCTGCGATATAGTTTCCGTCGAAGCAGGCAGAACATGTTCCGCAGTGGATGGTGGGAAGAGCTTCCTTAAGGGACTTAAGGGAGATATATCCCAGGGAATCAGCACCGATCATGTCACGGATCTCCTCTACCGTCATCCTTGTGGCGGGAAGGTCTGCATTTGTGGATGCGTTAACACCGTAGCAGCAGGGGAACTTAACTTCGGGGGAAGCAAGTCTTACATGTACTTCCTTGGCGCCGTTGTCCTTAAGGAAACGGATGATGTGCTTTGTTGTCGTACCTCTTACAAGGGAGTCGTCTACAATGGCGATCCTCTTGTCCTTTACCTGGGTCTTAAGGACAGCGAACTTCATCCTTACTGCCAGTTCTCTCTGCTCCTGGGTACTCTTTATGAATGTCCTTCCGACATATCTGTTCTTAAGAAGTCCCATTCCAAAGGGAACGCCCAGGCCGTCGGCAAATCCTAAAGCTGCGGCATTACCTGAATCGGGGGCTCCGATGACCAGGTCGCACTCACAGGGATGCTCCTTTGCCAGAGCCTGACCTGTCTTGTATCTGGAATCAAAGATGCTCATCTCATCGATGACACTGTCAGGTCTTGCAACATAAACATACTCAAAGATACATACATTACCGTCTTTGACCCTCTGCTCAGATGTCTTGGCGTCATCGAAATAAAGGGAGTTGATACCCTCCTTGGAGATGGAGATGATCTCACCGGGCTCTATATCCCTGATAAGTTCCGCGTCGAGTGCGTCAAAAGCGCAGTTCTCGGAAGAAAGCATATAAGTATCTCCCTTCTTACCAAGAACGAGAGGTCTCATTCCGTAAGGATCCCTTACACCGATAAGCTTATCTTCAGTCATAAGGACAAAGGAATAAACGCCCTTGATATTCTTCATGGTCTCGAGAAGAGCATGCTCACTGTCTTCCGTTCCGATCCTGTTTCTTGAGAAAAGGGACAGGATTATCTCGGAATCAGTATTAGTCTGGAAGATGGCTCCCTGATTCTTAAGATCGTCACGGATCTCATCATCGTTAAGGATGGAGGAATCGGAACTCAAAGCGATATTACCGACTCTGGACTTGATGAGAATAGGCTGGATGCCGTCGCTTCCGATGACCTTGTCTGCTCCCCTTGTATGTCCGATGGCGCATTCTCCGCCAAGAGCGGAAAGTGTTACATCGTCAAATATATCAGCGACCATTCCGGGCTGCTTATGGACCATGAAAGTACCGTTGTTGTTTACTGCGATACCTGCAGATTCCTGACCTCTGTGCTGAAGTGAGAAGATACCGTAATAAACTGTCTTTGCGATATCCGACTTCCTGTCTGATGTGTTGATTGCTCCGAAAAGTCCGCTCATATTATGCCTCCATATCCTTTATCTTTGCCTGAAGCCTGTTGTCTCTTTCACCTACAGACTCAGCAAGTTCCTTTTTATAGCTGACCAGCTTGTCGTAAAGATCACCGTCAGATACGGCCAGGATCTGGCAGGCAAGGATAGCTGCATTAGATCCGCCGTCAATAGCAACAGTAGCTACCGGGATACCCGTAGGCATCTGGACCGTAGCGTAAAGGGCATCAACTCCGTTTAAGGCTCCACCCTTACATGGAACGCCGATTACGGGAAGCGCAGTATTGGATGCGATGACACCCGCCAGATGGGCCGCAAGGCCGGCCGCAGCGATGATCACCTTAAATCCGTTATCTTTTGCGCTCTTTGAGAGCTCAGCCGCTCTTTCCGGAGTCCTGTGGGCTGATGCCACATGGGCTTCAAATCCGATCCCGAACCGCTTCAGGATCTTAAAACACCCTTCCATTACGGGGAAATCCGAATCGGAACCCATGATGATAAGTACTTTTGCTTCTGACATTTTATCTCCTCCTCTACTCGTCTTCCTGAGACCAGTTTAGTTTATCCATAACCCGGTAATAGTCTTCCGTTCCCCATTCGTAAGGCTCCGGGCAGTAATCGTTTCCGGGTCTGGTGGAAGTCTGGGAAAACGGGATAACGTTAAGATTACACTGTTCGCAATAAGTATTTGTCTCGTCCATTACGAACTCGCACTGGACGATGCAGCTGTCCGGGTCCGAAAGGCCCGTATTACCGCCAAAGCAGAAATTGGACAGGCAGTAGATAATATATTTGCCGTTATACTGTTCGATAGGCTGGAGCCTGTGGGGATGGGTACCGACTACGATATCAGCCCCGTAATCTATAAGATCATGGCCGCAGGTCACCTGGTCATCCCTGGGATCATAATCCCTTTCGTAACCCCAGTGGACGGAAACGATAACGATGTTGCAGCCCTCTTCCCTGAGCTGGTCGATCAGGGGATAAGCCGTAGAAGCCGTATCGCCGGATACCATATCG
>JAGAFH010000047.1 GCA_017612755.1 Clostridiales bacterium | reverse complement strand
GCCATAGACAGGACGCTGAGCGGCCAGAGCGTTCTTGATTCCAAGGTCATGGAAAAGCTCACCAATATGGTGACGGGAAATAAAGCAAAAGAAGAACCGGATATATATGAGGGAAAAGATCTTACCGAAAGGGAGATCGAGATCTGTAAGCTCATCGCGGAAGGCTGCACCAACTCCCAGATCGCATCCATCCTTTATATCTCGGAGGGGACGGTCAAGAATTATATGTCCTCTATCTACGACAAGTTCGATATACACGACAGGGCACAGCTGGCATTAAAGCTCCGTGGCTGATATGACTGGGGTCACATAAAAAGATATGACCGCGGTAACTGTTCCCAAAACGTCCGTTATCCTATCATGTTGCCATAAAGGGAAATCACGGAGGGATACAGATGAAAAAGGAAGGATCAAAGCTTTCGCCGCTCCCCTATCTTAAACATAACAGAAGAAGAGCTGCATCACTGATCGTAAGCCTGGGCGTTTTCGCCATGATGATCTATGCACTGGGCTATCTTCTGGCAAGTACGGCGGAGCCTTTTGAGCAGATAGTCGACGGAGGCTACAAAAGATATACCCTGTTCTACAGAGATATCGAGATCGGTGAATATGAGACCAACGAAGAGTGGTATGAGATGGCCCGCCCTGCCATGGACGAAGAGTGCGGGGAGGCAAGGGCAGATTCCGGAAATGATGATATCTATGTGGTAAGGGTAGGAAGCGCTCCCATCAATTCGGTAATAGGATCTTCAGGAGTAAAGGTATTCTATTTCGATACACAGGATGAAGTAGAAAGATTCGGAGATCATATGGGTGCAACCCTGGTAAGCGGAAGGATGCCTGAGGCTCCGGGAGAACTTCTGGTGGATACCAATGCCTACAAGAACAACGGGGAACACCTTCTGGATTATCTGAGCGGTTCCTATAAGATCGTAGGTCAGGTGGAGAGCCCCTACTATCTTATCTACGGTATCCCCATGACGATCGAGAACAATCTTATGCTCATGGCATTTCACGAGGATGAAAGTTACAGTATCAAGGATATCCTGGAAGATAAGGGATGGAGCATTGATTATTTAGATGACTATAAATATGAATCCGATGCCAGTAAGGATGTTATCGAAGATCTTAACAACATCAAGGTGATATTTACCGCAGTGGCCGGATCCCTTCTGAGCATCTGTGTCCTGGTGGTGCTGGGACTTCACATAAGAGACCGTCACGAGGAGTGGTGCCTTTATAACTCCATCGGATTTTCGGTAGGTGAGATATACATAATGGCCCTGAAGGAACTGCTCATATCATTCGCCCTGGCCATCGCCTTCGGGGCCCTGGTCACCGGGGTACTGATCGGATGCCTTAAGGCGTTCCTGGTGGATCCCATGGGACTTCCCCTGAACCCGGCAAGGCCCGGGGACATGAAGATGGTGGGGATAATGCTCATAACAGTATTTGCCCTTTGCCAGATACCGGTCTTCTGGCAGATGAGGACCATTACAACAGTAGACGAGATCGAATAACAGGAGGGATAAGATATGTTTGAACTTAAAGATGCAACGATGATATATGACATAGATAAGGAAGAGAAGGTCTATGCCATGAAGAATATGGACCTGAAGCTGCCTGACACGGGCTTCGTGGGAGTGATCGGACCTTCCGGATCCGGTAAGTCCACCATGATGTACACCATGTCCACCTTAAAGAGGCTGACCGGCGGCGACATCATCTATAACGGTGAATCCTTAAACAATATAAGCGAGAACAGAAGAAGGGAACTGAGAAGGGAGGAGTTCGGCTTCGTATTTCAGAGACACTATCTTGTGAGCTATATGACCGCAGTCGAAAACACCATCCTGGCAGCCACCTGTAACGTAAAGGAAGCCAAGGCAAAAGCAGAGCAGATGCTCCTCGACATCGGAATAAAAAAGAGCGAACTGGACAAGGTCCCGGGAAAGCTCTCGGGAGGACAGCGCCAGAGGGTCGCTATCGCAAGAGCCATGATGAACGACCCCAAGGTACTGTTCGCAGACGAACCCACCGCATCCCTTGACCATGAGAATGCTTTCCTGGTAATGGACCGCCTGAAGGAATACTCCAAAAAGCGCCTGGTCATCGTCATCACCCATGACACCAGCATCATCAAGGATGCGGACATAAAGGTGGAAGTCTGGGACGGCAAGATCGCCGCTGTAACAGGGGGGATAAGATGAGACCTTTTTCTGCATTTAAATACGTAGAGGGAAACAGGGCAAGATCTGTAGTCATCGCCTTCATGATGGCCTGCATAACAGTCTGCTTTATAGCGGGAATGTATATAGACCATCCTTATGAGACATTTGCCCTGGTCTACGATAAGCCTTCAAGCTACGCGTGGCTCCATGCAAGGGGCAACAGTCTGGAAGTCTATGATGAGTTTCATGATCTCAGCGAAAAGCTGGATGACTATACTCCCGGTACGGCAACGATCACCCTTCCCGCTGCTGTCCTGAACATCCAGTTTACGAGCATCCTTGGATTTGATAATGTGGTATCCATGCCCATCTTCATATCGGAGGAGGACTTCAGGGAATTTAACGAAGCCACCGGTGCAGTGGAAGGCGTGGAACTTAAAGACTGCGAGATCGTGCTCTCCCGTACCCTGGCCGACAACTGGGGCGTTAAGGAAGGGGATGTACTTAAGTTCGAAAAGGACGTGTGGATGAAAGCAGCCTTTTACCGTCCCATGACGGTCAAGGCCATCGTGGATATTCCGGGAACAGTCCTCTACGGAGTGGATACCGAAAGAGGCGGGGGAAATATCCTTGTAGTAAAGAACAAAGATGCGGACCTCGAAGCGGCAAGTGCCGACCTTGAAAAGATGGAGGAGACCATCGAAAAGGATTTCCCCCATGTGGAAGTGGAAACAAACAAAAGCTACCTGCAGGAAGTGGCAAATGAGATGTCCATGATGAAGCTCATCCTGGTCACCATAACCGTTCTGGTAGGCATCGTCCTTGCGGTAACCGTCAGTGCAGCCTTCTCCGCAGCCTACGACAAGAGAAAATATGAGTTCTCCATATACAAGGCTTTAGGCTTTACCAACGGTCAGATCTTCGGGAAGGTCTTTAAGGAGGTAATGCTCTTAAACGTCATCGGTCTGGCAGCAGGAGCGATCCTCAACCTGACAGCCATAGGCATCATAAACTACCTTCTTAAGCCTCAGGGCGTCTTCTTCTTCAAGTTCTCCATGAACGGCCTGGCGGCAGTCCTTGTCTGC
>JAGAFH010000046.1 GCA_017612755.1 Clostridiales bacterium | reverse complement strand
CTTCACAGGGCTTAAGATCCACAAGATAACGCTGCCCCATAAGATCAATGCTGCTGTATTCAACATAAGTAAGCTGATAGCCGCCGTCCTCACATCCTATCAATTCCATGTCTGAGAGCTTCGCAATATTGTAATCACATTTGGAATAATCAACTTTCTGCTCAAGAGATCCTTTGTTGTAAAGATAGATGCCGCTGCGGTCATAAAAATAGAGATCTCCATCTCCGTTTTCATATACACCGAAACTTCCGGCAGGCCACAGGGATGATTCATCCGTATAATCTCCTGTAGAAGGATCTATCCTGTAGGTGGTCCTGAGTACATCATACAGATTGGTTCCGGAAACCAGGATATCTTTTCCGTTGTCCGAGAAGACCGCGCCAACCATAAATCCCTGTCCAAAGATGGCATTGAGATCATAGACCAGGGGTTCATGGGGGTCACCCCCGTAATAGAAAAGGTACAGGGAACCGTCTTCCCTGAAATCCAGAACATCATCACCTGCCACCAGGCATGTGCCTGCGGAAGTCTGGAAAACATCTGTTGTGGCAATATCGGTCATGCCGGCTGTTATATCATCATCCTCTGTAAGGGAGTTGTCACTGCCCACGCTGTAGTGAGTGGTGGTTACATGCTCAAGATCATCGGAAAGAACGCTTACCTCACAGAATCTGTCTCCGTTTATCTCATACTCACAGCCGTCAGGGGCAAAAAGATCCCCACTGTCCTGTACATAATACTCTCCACCATCCTCTATGGTTATAGAGTAGCTTCCCAGAACGAACTGGTCTTCCGCATCACTTGTTACTGATACGACTGTTCCGCCTGAAGCAGTGGACCCTACAAACATATTGCCGTTTCTGAAGAAACCGGGTCCATCCTCACCAACGGATGTGACCTGGGCTGAATAGTATTCCGTTTCACTTTTTTTGGCACATGAAGAGATCATCACAGGCATTGATCCTGCGATGACCGTAAGTATCAGAATTGATGCGACAGATCTCTTCATGCATTAGTGACGATCCAAAAAAAGGATCTGTTGCATGAATATTATTCAGTAAGGATAATGCTTCCTCTCTTCATGGATGCGGTGAGCATGATACCGTTATTCCCTCCTGCCCTTCTCACCAGGACCCGCCCGTTGTCGGAAGCGATACAGGCGGCGGCGGTACAGATATCGGCACCGGCTTTAGAGGGGGCATAGGTAGGGTTCAGGGGAACCTTGACCGCCTTGAGGAGCCTTGAATCAAAGGATGTGACAAAGCACCCCAGATCTTCGGCGATAGATCTTACCGCATCGCTCTCCCTTGTGATGGAAGATACTGCGATAGTAGCTACGGAAAGAGGGTCTATCTCGTGGTTGACCAGTACTTTCCTGACTGTCTCCCGGGCATAGTCCGGATCAGTCCTGGTGGTGAGCTCAAGTCCCACGACTACAGTCCTGGGCACCAGCTTTAAGCATTTTCCCTTGTTGACGGCCACTTCAGGCAGGGTGGAACAGGTGATAAATATGGAATACTCATCCTCTGCACAGGAGGAGACATATGCCTGGCCCAGTTCCCTTTTCTGGTTGAACCTGAACTGGAAGGGGGCAAAGCTCAAAGTATCCAGGACCGGCTCTGCCATGTGGATCTGAAGGTCGGTATAGAGATTGACCGTTCCTCCCTCCATGATATAGGCGCTGATCTTCTTAAGAAGGTCCTTATCGCTGGGAGTCATGGAATAATTACTGATGGTCTTCTGAAGATCCGGAGCAAAATCAGCCCGGTCTTCCGGAGACGAGAGCTTCTTACTTCCCAGGATCTTACAGATCTTTACCAGTATCTCGTGGGTATTGTATCCGGAATATCTTAAGATCCCCGCATAGCTTCCGTCGGGAGCCATGTAAAGGACAGGATATTTGATATCTGCAGGATAAAAACGCTCAATAAGGAGCTTGACTGCAGCTTCCGTCGGAAGGATCAGTACGACTGCGCCGTCAGCTCTCTGGGGGACCTGGCTCACAAAGCTCTCGGAATCCGTTATCCACTCACCTTCAGCGCTCATAAGGAGTTTGCTTCCGGTCTCTTTTGCTTTCTCTGATCTGGCGTAACAAAACAGGTACATATCGTTATCCTCCGGACGTGATAACTCGATTGTATCATTTAGCAAAGAAAATTTGACTATTTTTTCGTCAGGAAATATGATTTTCTCAGATCACAACGCGGAGGCACATATGAAGATAACAATACTTGACGCTATGGCAGCTAATCCGGGAGACCTGTCCTGGGATGAAATCGGGAAGTTCGGAGAACTGAACGTCTATGATGTTACGCCTCCCGAAACCCTGGTGGAAAGGGCAAAGGGCAGTGAGATCTGCATCACCAACAAGACTGTCTTTGACAGAAAGGTCATAGAGCAGCTCCCTGACCTTAAGTATATAGGCGTTCTGGCCACAGGCTTTAACGTTATCGACCTGGAGGCCTGCACCGAAAGGGGCATCGTAGTAACGAACGTACCTGAATACAGTACTTTCGCCACGGCCCAGATGACGATCGCCCTTATCCTGGAACACACAAACCTGGTAGGGCTTCACAATGAATCCGTTAAGAACGGGGACTGGGTGAGAGCTCCCCAGTTCTGTTACTGGAAAAAGCCCCTTACGGAGCTTTGGAACAAGACAGCTGTAGTAGTGGGCTACGGAAAGATCGGCCAGAGGGTCGCCCGGATCCTGAAAGATCTCGGCATGAGGGTCATCGCAGTACCCCACACCATGAGGGAAAACAGCGAAGTGGAATTCATGACCTTAAGGGAGGCCCTTCCCCTGGCAGATCTGGTGACCCTTCACGCTCCCCTCACTTCCGAGACAAAGGAACTGATAAACGAAGAGACCCTGGGACTTATGAAAGAAGGGACTTTCCTTATAAATGCAGCCAGAGGCCCCCTGGTAGATCCCCAAAGCGTCGTTTCAGCCCTTAAGTCCGGAAAGCTCAAGGGTTATGCTGCCGATGTGCTGAGTGTCGAACCCATGAAAGCTGACGATCCTTTCCTTGATGCTCCCAACTGTATCCTGACGCCCCATATAGCCTGGGCTCCAAAGGAGACCAGGGAAAGGCTCATAAAGGCTGCAGCGGATAATATCGAAGCTTATCTCAAGGGTTCTCCCATAAACCGGGTCAACTGAAAAAATATCCCTAAAATATTGAAAGCATCCGGAATGGACTTCAATCCGGATGCCCTCAACATGGAATAAGGGATAGATATAGAAAATTGACTTAATTCAGATAGAACCGTAGTTCTATGTACCCTTATTATAATTAGTACTTTCCCTATTTTCAACCGCTAAATTAGATTTGATGGTCATCAATCTTTTTTTGCCTGAACTACTATTCCCGCAGTCATCAGGACAACTACGATAAGACCCGACGCCATAACGAAGACTGCCACGTTCTGATCCGGGAAGATCAGATCCCCCAGCCAGGTAAATACCTGCTGTACAGGCTCGAAAGTGATTATAAGAGGTACGATCTGGGATGCAAAGATCTTTGCCCCCGCTGCTGCAGTAGTTATTATGATCGCCCACTTCTGGACATAATAGACCGTAAGGCCCACAGCCAGGCCTATACCGAGTCCTATCAGCCATGATATGGCAATGCCTTTGGCATCCTGGGCATTGTAGGAAGATGAGAACCAGAATCCCACTCCGATGGTGGCAATGGCAACGATCGCCTTGAGGTAGAGTGCGAAGGCAGCCCCTCCGAAGGCGACAGCGAAGATCCCTATGGTGACCCACCGGGCCACGTCGTTTCCTTCCAGTCCCACCACCAGGGCAAAGTGTTCAAAGACAAACTTTCCCGCAAAAAAACCGAGAGCTCCCCCCAGAAGGGTTATGCTCAGCCTGAAAAACCTGTATCCCGAAAAGCAGATCACAAGACCTGCAACGGCAAGTATCAATATGGAAATACTGCCTGCTATATCAAATCCGTACGACATCTCTCCAAGATTCCCCTTACTTCCGAGACAGTCGATGCCCTGCAAAGCTCCACCTTGACCTTCGCCGATCCGCGAAGTCCTTTGATGTAATGGGGCATCACGCTCCTCATCTCCTTGACGGCAGTAACCTCGCCTATCCGGGAAGCCGTACCCTCAAGTTCTCTTAAGAGCATATCACACCTGTCCCCTACAGAAGGCATTACAAATTCGTTACCGTTCATCTCCTGCCTTATCCGCCTGAACACCCAGGGATCTCCTACAGCGCCCCTTCCGATCATAAGACCGTCTGCCTTAGTGATCTCCAGAGCCCTTAAGGCGCTCTTTCCGTCCTTTATATCCCCGTTGGCAAAAAAGAAGGTGTCAGGCACCGCCTCCCTTATGCGGGCGATCTCCTCGATATCGGCCTCTCCGCCGTACATGGCCGCCCTGGTCCTGCCGTGGACGCAGACAGCGGCTGCCCCTTTTTCGCACACTTCCGTTACCAGGTCTTTTCCGTTCATATGGCGGTCATCCCAGCCTATCCTGGTCTTGACCGTAACGGGTTTGCCATATTCCGAAGCCGCTTTCACAGTGGCGGAGACTATCTTCCCCGCCAGGGCCACATCGTTCAGCAGGGCGCTTCCCGCCCCTGTTTTTACTACCTTGGGGACAGGGCATCCCATATTTATGTCTATGATATCCACCTTTGAAAGAAGATCATCATTTGAGATCTGCTTTACCGCTTCCGTAAAATCATCCGGATCGTTTCCGAAGAGCTGTATACAGGTAAGTCCTTCACTCTCCGGGTCGATCTCCATATACCGGAAGCTCTTCCCCAGTCCGTTATAGACAATGGATCTGGCGCTTACAAGCTCAGTTGGAGAATAGTCAGCCCCCATCTCATGGCAGATGCCGCGGAAAGTGACCGAGCTGAATCCGGCCATGGGAGAAAGGCATAAAGGAATATGGTCAAATGAGATGTTTCCGATCTTTCTCATAAAAGGCCGAAGGCGTGGGTCTCAAAAAGCTTAATGGATAATATTCCCAGGCCGGTCCCCAGGAACATGGAAAAAAAGACGTCCGTAAAGAAATGAACTCTCAGGTAAAGTCTGGAAAGCGCTATAAGGCAGGCATATCCGATAGCAAGGATCCCTACATTCTCATTGAGATACAAAAGGACAGTAGCCGCAGCAAAGGAACTGAGGGTATGTCCGGAAGGGAAAGAATAATCCCAGGGCTGCTTTATGAGAAGCTTATAGTTCTTGTGGAAAAAGGGCCTGTTACGCTTGGCGATATTCTTGATTATCAGGTTTCCTATGGTTATGCACAGAAGAAGGGCGATGAGCATGGTATACCCGTACTGTTTCTTCGTGTCGGAAGCCAGAAGGACAAAGGCCATTAAGATCCAGATAAGCCCCAGATTTCCGGTACAGGTGATCGTTACCATGATCTTATCCATGGCAGGGGAATATATGGCGTCATGAAGCCTTTCCAGGTTGCGCAGTTCAAACTTACAGAAACGGCCGACCTGCTTGTCGGCTTCGTTCATAGCCTGCATGGTCAGTTGCTGGCTCTGCTCTATGGCCTGCTGTTTAAGCTGCTGTCCCTGTTCTATTATTATTCTTTTCATAGGGTTTATTGTACCACGAACAAAAATTTTCATACACTTTGATGCTTGAATTTCTTTTCTTTAAATAAGAAAATATGGAATTGGAACGAAAAGAGGTATTTTTATGAAAGACTGCTTGGTTTATTTCTTTACGGGATTTCTGGACAGCGGAAAAACGTCCTTTATCAAGTCGTGGCTTGAAGAAGACAACTTCCGGGACAAGAATATAGTCATCCTCTCCACTGAAGAAGGAGAAGAAGAGATCTGCAAGGAGGACTATCCCGGTGTAGATGTGAAAGTTGTCCAGGTAGAGACCGAAGAAGTGGACAAAGAGCTGATGTTCGATCTGGAGAAGCGCTTCAAGCCGGATATCATCTTCATGGAGTGGAACGGATCCGTCTCCCCCGCAGAATTCTTCGAAAAAGTTGACGTGCCCAAAAGATGGGCTCTGGCCGCAGCTCTCGTAATAGTCGATGCCTCCACATATTCCGAGTACTACAGGAATATGCAGACCATCTTTGCTGACTACTACCGCTACTGCGACAATGTGATCTTTAACAGGGTCGATCCCGAAGTAAACAACATCCCCAAGCTCAGAGGCTCGGTCAAGTCCCTTAACCCCGCCATGAATATCACATTCCTGGGGAAGGACAACGAGATGATCGATATCGGAGAACATCTCCCCTACGATCTTAAGCAGGATCCCTGCGTCATAGATGCGGATGACTTCGGCCTTTTCTATACAGATGCCCTGGACAATGTGGAAAGATATAACGGCAAGAACGTGACCCTTATCGGCCGGGCTATGGTCTTCAGGGAATTCAGGGGAAGGGCTTTTGCCCTGCAAAGGAGAGCCTACACCTGCTGCGCAGATGATATCGGCCAGATCAATCTCCTGTGCTTCCACGAGTACGGCTCCGGATTCCCGGCAGGCCAGTGGCTTAAGGTAACGGGCATGATCAGATACTTCGAGGACAAGCAGAACGGACAGAAAGTCGCAGTCCCCTGTCTCACGGTCAAGGATTATTCCATCACCAGCGCACCTGAGAACGAGATAATCTACTTCAGCTGATAATAATTGAAAGAAGGTAATATACATGACAAAGGTTGACATTTTTTCAGGCTTTCTGGGAGCCGGCAAGACCACTCTCATCAAAAAGCTGATCTCTGACGGATATAACGGACAGAAACTTGTCCTCATCGAGAACGAGTTCGGCCAGATCGGTATCGACGGCGGTTTCCTCAAGGAATCCGGCATCAACATCACCGAGATGAACTCCGGCTGTATCTGCTGCTCCCTGGTAGGAGACTTCGGAACAGCCCTTAAGGAAGTTATCGACAAGTATGCTCCCGACCGTATCCTCATCGAGCCCTCAGGAGTTGGCAAGCTCTCTGACGTTATGGCGGCAGTAGAGAGAGTCGAAGGTACAGAGATCGCAGGAACAGTTACCGTCATCGATGCCTCCAAGTGCAAGATCTACCTTAAGAACTTCAAGGAGTTCTACGAAAACCAGATCAAGCATGCAGGCACCATCATCCTCTCCAGGACAGGAAACATCGCCCAAGAGAAGCTTGATAAGGCAATAGAGCTCATAAGGGAGATCAACGACCGTTCCCAGATCATCACCACACCCTGGGAACTTCTTTCCGGAGTACAGATCCTGAAGGCTATCGAGTCTCCCGTATCGGCTGATGATATGGCAGCAGCCCTTCTGGAGGCTGAAGAACATGAGCATCATCACCATCACGATCATGACCACGAGCACGAGCACCATCACGACCATGAGGACCACGATCATGACCATGAACACGAGCATGAGCATCACCACCACGAAGATCATGATCATGACCACGAACATGAACATCATCACGACCATGATCACGGACCTGACTGCACCTGCGGCTGTCACGACCATGATCACCATCACGCTGATGAAGTATTCGACAGCATCGGATTCGAGACATCCAGATCATTCACAAAGGACGAGATACAGACGGCCCTCGAGAAGCTGGATGATCCTTCCTACGGTATGATCTTAAGAGCCAAGGGTATCGTAGCAGGTGAGGATAATGAGTGGATCCACTTCGACTATGTTCCCGGAGAGACAGAGGTCAGGACAGGAGCAGCGGATGTTACCGGAAAGCTCTGCATCATCGGATCCAATGTCAAAAAAGACCTGGTAAAGGAACTCTTCGGAGTCTGATAACCACAAAAGGCTGTCTTCGCGGACAGCCTTTTTCATTACTTAACGAATGCGGAATTAATAAAGTACCCGTAGATCACGTCGGCGAAGAAGACTACCGCCAGGATGATCGTCACGGTGACCAGTGCCTTTGTCTTCTTTGTCTCCACCAGCTTTTTGACTGCCGGAAT
>JAGAFH010000045.1 GCA_017612755.1 Clostridiales bacterium | reverse complement strand
TGGGATATCAAGCCTGAGATCATGATCCCTCTTGTATGTGAGATCAAGGAGCTTGCATTCGTTAAGAAGGTTGTTGTTGAGACAGCAGATGCCGAGATCGCAGCTGCAGGTTCCGACCTCAAGTACGAAGTAGGTACCATGATCGAGATCCCCAGAGCTGCTCTTACAGCTGATGAGATCGCTAAGGAAGCCGCTTTCTTCTGCTTCGGTACAAACGACCTTACACAGATGACATACGGCTTCTCCAGAGACGATGCAGGTAAGTTCCTTGAAGCTTACTACGACACAAAGATCTTCGAGTCAGATCCTTTTGTTAAGCTGGACCAGACAGGTGTCGGCAAGCTTATGGAAATGGCCATTAAGCTCGGTAAACCTGTTAATCCCAACCTTCACGTAGGAATCTGCGGCGAGCACGGCGGTGATCCCACATCCGTTGAGTTCTGCGACGAGATCGGACTTGACTATGTATCCTGCTCACCTTTCCGCGTACCTATCGCAAGACTTGCTGCAGCACAGGCTGCTATCAAGCACAAAGGCTGATAGATAAAACACTGACTAAAAGAGGCCGGAGATCATATCTCCGGCCTCTTCTTTTATGTGCTAATGCTATAATCTAAAGCGATGTTAACATCCGTTGCTTGCCGCAACGGCAGGCCCTGACCTAACATGACCGCGAAAGGAGGTTTTCGAATATGTTGAACGAAAACATCAAAGCAGGTAGAAAGTCCAAAGGTCTTTCACAGGAAGAATTCGCGGTCAGATTAAACGTGGTACGCCAGACTGTATCTAAATGGGAGAGAGGACTGTCGGTCCCGGATTCGGATATGCTTATATCCATTTCGGAGGTGCTTGATATTCCGGTGTCCGTTTTACTGGGTGGCACGGTCGCGGAGACGGAACCTGAAGACATCAAGGTTATCGCAGAAAAACTGGAAGTCATCAATGCACAGCTTGCAGGGCAGAAGGAAGCAAGAAGAAAGACCATTAACAGTATCTTTATCCTGATCTGCCTGATCATCGCAGTGATCCTTATAGGCCTCTTTTTTGCGGGAAGCCCCTATCTTGAATGGGACTATAGTGATCCGGAGATGTCAGTGGCGGGGACCATCCTCCACGGCCTTGAGTTCGTATTTGTAAGGGCCGCACCGGTCGTCTTCATCGCTTCCGCTATCGGAGCATTTATGACAAGAAAGCGTGGCTGATCTTGTCCTCAACGGGAATAAATGGGATATAATGATGGATATACCGGAACTTAAAGGAGGAGCCGTCATGGATTACGATAAGTTATCTGCTCTGTGGATAGAAAGAGACAAGGGCAGCGTTCACATGGAAAAGGATGCTCTTAAGGAATGGATCGACGGATTCATAAAGGCTCATAACACCGGAGCTCTGGCTACGGCATCAGGTGACTTTGTAAGATGTACTCCTATTGAATATAACTTAGTAAACTGCTATATCTATCTGTTCTCCGAAGGGGGTATGAAGTTCAAGGCCCTTAAGGAGAATAAGAATATCGGATTCTCTATCTTTGAACCCTTTGAAGGATTTAATAAGGTAAAAGGACTTCAGATCACAGGCAGGGCGGAGATGATCGAGCCCTTCTGTGATGAATATCTGATGGTCATGGAATATAAGCACATTCCCCTGGAGGCTATGAAGAAACTTCCTAACTTCTTAAATCTCATCAAGATCGTTCCTGAATGTTATGACCTTCTTGATTCGGATCTTGCAAAAGAAGGATTTGGGAACAGACAGCATCTGGACATGTAATAAAAGACAATAAAAAGCCGGAGCAAATGCTCCGGCTTTTCTTTGGTTTCAGTATTGTCATCAGTTAGGAGTGGGATATCCGAGTTCGCTAAGGAACTGGTCGACGTTGGCTGTCTTTTCTTCATTGTCGCTTGTTGCTATTATGTATGCTACTGTTGTTTCTTTGAAGAAGACGCCGCCATAACAATCGTCATCTTCGAATTCAAGGTAATAATCAGTGCATTCTCCGTTGAGAAGGATATAGCCTTCTGAATCACCGAAGCATGCTGAATTAGTTCCTTCGAAATCACCGTTTCCGATCATATCCTCATAGCTGTCGTAGATATCTTCGAACATTCCGGCAGCCACATCTGCATCACTGTAGTCGTAGAAGAAGAACACATAAGCCGAGTCGTAGTATCCGACATAATCATAATCATCCGAACTGTAGAGATAGTAGTCGTCTCCCTCTTCTGCATCAAATACGTCCTCGAGAGCATCTGTAAAGTCTGAAGCGGCTATGTACTTGATGTCGTAAAGGCTGTAAGAGGAGACTTCCGGATAGAACTCATAGACCTCATAAAGGTTCTCGCAGTCGTCATCTTTAACGATCCACTCATCGTGGCTCATGACCAGCTTAACTGTCTGCTTGATCTCTATGGTAGTACTGCTGCCGTTTTCCTCGATGGCATCGATAAAGTCGTTCAGATCGCCGTCGTCGTCCTGTACCTGATCGAATATCTCTTCGTAGTCTGCAATGGTATAGATGATGTCTACGCTTGCTTTCTTGTTCTTCTTGGAAGATTCGACAGAACCCTTGTCGATCTTGTATGTCATGGTTTCTTCAATGGCACCAAAGACGTCTTCCAGACTCTTGTTGTTCTTGTACTTGTCGAAGAAGGCTGTAAGAGCATCTTCGTAGTCGTCTCCGTCCTTCATGAGGTCGGCTATGTCACCGGCATCCCCTGAGATAACGGCCTAGGCATACTCGTCAGCTGCTGAAAGGACATTCTTGTTGTCGCTGTCAAAAAGAGAACAGCTGCTGAGCGACATGAGCATGGACGTTGCCAGGACTGTGGATATGATCTTTGTCTTTTTCATATGGTTCCCCCCCTTTTTTAAAAACACAGTTATTTTACCACTGTCGAAAAGAAAAAGTATTCCATAATGTATAATGGTTGAAAATCAATGAATAAATACCCTGCTCCCTGTGTCTTATAAGTAGATGCGGAAAGATGGAGGCGCACGATGACAGGATCCGAATTCGAAAAGCTCTATGAAGAATCTTATAAATCCGTTTACTGGACAGCCATGTCCTTCCTTAAGAATAACGAGGACGCAGAGGATATAGTACAGGATACGTTTATCACTGCATATCAGTCCTACGATTCCCTTAAGGATAAGGACAAGTTCCTTCCGTGGATAAAGAAGATCGCCGCAAACAAGAGTCTTAACAAGCTGACAAGGACCAGGACTCTTAATGTGGAGGATGAGTTTTTCGATAATGAGGAGGCACTTCCCGAAGACTTCCTTCCCGAGTCGATACTTGAATCGGATGAGAAACGTAAGGTGATAATGGATATCATCGAAAAAGAGCTCTCAGAAGAACACAGGATAACTATCATCATGTTCTACTTTAACGAGATGTCGACTAAAGAGATAGCCGAAGCTTTGGGGATCCCCCAGGGAACTGTACTGTCACGTATCAACAGCGCCAAAAAGAAGATCAAGAGAGGGGTCGAAAAATATGAAAAAGAAAGTGACGATAAGCTGTTCGTTATGGCTGTTCCGTTCCTGACCAAGCTGTTTATCAGAGAAGCTGAACAGGTGCCTTTCCGGCCCATGCCTCTTCCTTTACAAAATCTTCCCGCATCTGCCCCCGCTGCCAAAGGCGCAGCGACAAAAACTGCAATGAAGGCAGCATCTGCTGCCGCAAAGAAAGGGACAGGAGTTATGGTAAAGAAGTATTTGATCGGAGCTGCTGCATTACTGGTAACAGGCGGCGCAGTAGCAGGAGTAGTCCATCTGGCACAAAATGATGATGACAGATCTGATGAGCGTTCCGGCAGAAATGAGACGGAGCTGTCAGAGACAGTAGAGAGCGAAGGCTCTGGGTCTGTTCTGGAGTCAGAGGTATCGGAGAGTCTTACATCTGAAACGGAAGAGAGCAGTGGTACAGATGTTTCAGCCTCTGCTGTTGTCAAGGAGAAGTACGTACTTGAAGATGACGGCCAGTGGTATATACTCGGCGAGTATGATGAGGACGGCAATGTGACAAAGGAATATTTCTATGACGGAACAGACCTGACCGGATACGGCCTTTATTTCTATGATGATAACGGAGTAGAGACTTACAGGGAGTCCTATGACGGAGACGGAACTCTTGAGACCACAGTCTATTTCACATATGATGATAACGGTAATCTGATCGAACAGATAAATAACGATGCTGACGGTTCTGTTTCTTTCAGGATCGTATATGAGTATGACGGAAATGGTAATGTGATCTCCGAGACCCATTATGCTCCCTATGATGACAGTGGGGTACTTGATATATCAGACCAGATCACTAATGAATACTCAAATGGCGTTCTCGTATCAACGACCCAGTACGAATACTATGATATGCCAAACACAGGAACGTATACACTCATTACTTATACGTATGAGTATGACGGAAACGGACTTCTTATATCCAGACACAATACATACGTGGGCTATGTGGACGGAGTAGAGAACGATAATGGCGGTACCGTAACTGACTGGACTTATGACTATGATGATGCAGGTAATAAACTTCATATCTATATCGACAATGGCGCAGTCCACTCATATGAATATGATGAATATGGAAATATGACCAGACATACTTATACATCTGATTCAGTTAATTACGATAACCAGTACCAGTATGCATACTGGTAAAAACAGTGAATAAAAACAGATCTTCATGTGTCTTATAATCAGATGCGGGAAGAAAGAGGCGCTTTATCAGCCTCAAACCATCCCATACCAGCACTTTCCGCATCTTATCTAAAAAATCAGACTTATGCTTCATTGGTATTGGGTTTGTACTGATCCATAAGTTACGGTTTTATACATGGCAGAGGGCCGGGGCTTTGTCCCCGGCCCTCTGTCTTATGCTTAACCTTATCTTTAACATATCAGGATAAATCTTTATCTCCTTTTGGCGTTGATTTAACATCCTGCCTTTATCATGTAGCCATAAAACGAAAAAACACCCGGAGGAAAGACAAATGGAAAAGTACATCGTCTCAGGAGAATTCACATCATCATCACTTAATGTTCAGGGTTATTCCCTCGTACAGATCGGAAAAGGAACAGTAAAGAGTGAGAAGTTTAAAGAGAGGTCGGAAGTTAACTTCGATCCTGAGAGATTACTGGACGCACTTCAGAATAAAGGCAAGGTATATGCCTACAAAAAGAAGGGTATCGTAAAATCCCTTTATGTTGTAAGAAGGACAGAAAACAGATATTCCTGTAACGAGATCTTCTACGCTCCCGACATTATGGATGAGCCTGTAAAGGATCTGATGGATGCCCAGGTAGCCTTTCTTATAAGCCATAATTCCTTAAGCCTTTCCAAGGATGCCAGGGCGATATTTAAGAACAGTGTACTTCCTGAACTTAAGACAAAGAAAAAAGGTTTTAACTGGATGATGTTTTTCATGTTCTCAGCATTATACGGAGTGATGTTTTCCCAGGCAGTGGGCAGTCCTGCCGGATACATTATCGGTATTATGATGGGTATCTCCATGGGATTATGCCTGCAGGATACTACTTATCACTACGATATAGGGGAGGCCCCTCTTTCCGCTGATTTAAATGAGGCTTGAACTGTTGTATAATATCCCTGCGTATAATAATGGGAACACAGGGGAACATTCATGTTTTTTGATATAGAAAAGTTTGGCGGCAGGACCTCTATTATCGAAGAGAACAGGGATGTAAGTTACAGTGCTCTCTGTTCTTTTTCCCGTGAGATAGCTGAAAAAATGGGTGGCAGGTCTTTATGCTTTATCATGGCATCAAATACTCTTGCATCGATAGCCGGATATGTGGGATGCATAAACGGAAAGATCGTTCCCGTTATGGTTGACAGCGGCCTTCATCACGACCTTAAAGTGTCTATGACAGATCTTTATAAGCCCTCCTTTATCTGGATGCCTGATTCCGGGGAGACCTTTTCAGGATATGAGGAGATCTGGTCAAAGGAAGGATATGTGCTCCTTAAGGCTTCGGATGATGAGCCCTGTGAGCTGTTTCCTGAACTGGCGCTTCTCATTACGACTTCAGGGTCCACCGGAAGCCCCAAGCTTGTCAGGCAGAGCTACAGGAACCTGGAATCCAACACCCGTTCCATAATCGAATATCTTGGTATAACGGAGAAGGAGAGGGCTGTTACATCCCTTCCCATGAACTATGTTTACGGACTTTCCGTCATAAATACACACCTGTGCGCAGGGGCGGCTTTGGTCCTTACGGGTCTTAACTGTTATTCCCCTAAGTTCTGGCAGCTTTTTAATGAGAAAGAGGCAACTTCTTTTGCGGGAGTCCCTTTCATGTATGAGGTGATAAATAAGCTGAAGGTCTTTAAGAAAAAAGAACTTCCCACCCTTAAGACCATGACCCAGGCGGGTGGAAAGATCACTCCGGAACTCCATAAAGTCTTCGCTGAATATGCAGCTGAGACGGGCCGTGATTTCGTTGTTATGTACGGAGCCTCGGAGGCCACTGCCAGGATGGGATATCTTCCTCCTGAGAAGTCATTGGAGAAAAACGGCAGCATGGGAATAGAGATCCCCGGGGGCCGGTTTGAACTTGTGGACGATGAGGGAAATGTCATTACGGAAACTGATGTTCCCGGAGAGCTCGTCTACTACGGTGACAATGTAACTTTGGGCTATGCGGAATGCAGGGAAGATCTTTCAAAGGGCGATGAGAACAGGGGCCGTCTTGCTACGGGAGACGTGGCCTTAAGGGATGCTGACGGATATTACTATGTGGTTGGAAGAAAAAAGAGATTCATCAAGGTGGTGGGCAAGAGGGTCAACCTGGATGAGGTGGAGAGAAATCTCAAAAATGAACTTCAGACTTCTGACGTGGCCTGTACGGGAAAGGATGACAGTCTTCTTGTTTATCTTGTTGATGAGTCCCTTCAGGAGGCAGCATCTGAATATGTTTTTGAGAAGATCGGAATAAGCAGGGGACTTTATAAGACCCTGGTAATCCCTGAGATTCCCAAGAATCCTTCGGGGAAGATCTTATACAGTGAACTTAAGACAGAGGTATAAATATGCTGGTAGGAAAGATGGATGATGCTCCCTACAAGGTAGGGGAGAATACAAAGGTAAAGGCCAGTCAGATAGGTTCAGGATCTACTATAGACCGGGACAGTCTTGTCCTTAAGTCTTCTATTGGGGAAAACTGTGATATAGAGAAGAGAAATCTTATACAGTCTTCCGTTATCGGGGATATGACATATACGGGAGAAGATACTTCTATTATGTGGGCAGAGGTGGGAAAGTACTGCTGCATCTCCAGGATGGTGGATATCGGAGGTAACGAACACGACTATGAAGCCGTGACCATGATGCCTTCCTACAGGATCGACAACAAGCTGGGAGGAAAGCTTTCAAAGCATCCGGAAGAGACCATGATATCCATTGGAAATGATGTGTGGATCGGCCAGGGGGTCTCTATCGTCAGAAAAGAAGGACTCCGCATCGGGAACGGGGCAGTCATAGGAAGCGGAGCTGTAGTGACCAGGTCAGTCCCTGATTATGCCGTGGTGGCGGGGGTCCCTGCAAAAGTTATAAAATACAGGTTCCCGGATGATATAATAAAAAGGCTCCTGGAACTTAAATGGTGGGACTGGGAGAGCGAAAAGATCCTTAAGTACAAAGATCTTCTGACAGGTAAGATGAACGAAGAAACACTAAAGATACTGGAAGGGTAAATGAGAGGAGAACAGTAATGGAAGAATTATTAAAGATCATGTCCGCAGTAAGACCTGATATCGATTTTGAGAATGAGACAAAGCTTATCGACGATGAACTCCTTGATTCCTTTGATATCATCTCCATCGTCAGTGACGTAAATGATGAATTCGATGTAGATATCAATGTAGACGATCTTCTGCCGGAAAACTTTAATTCCGCATCAGCTCTTTTTGAACTGATCACCAAGCTTCAAAACAGCTGATATATCTTTGACAGATCAAAAGAGCGGCAGATCTGTCTGCCGCTCTTTTTTGTGTCTTAAACTTCCGAATAGCTTCCCAGGAAAGTGAAGGCCGCCGGATCGTTATCCAGCTGGCACAGTAGTGTAACGAAGGGTTCCGAGTATATGGAAGCATCCACATCCAGATAGAACATGAACTCAAAATCCCTTCCGGAGATAGGTCTTGATTCGATCTTTGTGAGGTTAAGACCGATGGAGGAAAACCTTGCAAGGGTGTTGGAAAGAGATCCGGGGGTGTGGTCCAGGGCCAGCATGATGGAGGCCTTGTTGGCGCCGGGATAGATCTCCAGATCCTTGGATATGCAGATGAACCTGGTGTAGTTGTGGTCGCTGTTCTGGATGTCATCCTTTATTATTTCAAGTCCGTAAAGAGCAGAGCAGTCCTGGGAGGAGATGGCAGCGATATCGGTCCTGTCCGAATCAGCTACCTTCTGTGCCGCCATGGCAGTATTCTCCACAACGGTCACCTTGATGTCCTTGTTGTCCTTTAAGAATTTGGAACACTGGCCGAGGGCCTGCTCGTGGGAGAAGATCTCCTTTATGTCTTCGAACTTAGTTCCGGGCTTAGCCAGGAGACGATGGTTTATCTGAAGCTTCATGGATCTGATGATATGGAATCTGTGGGATCTCATAAGGTCATAGACCTGGGTGACGGATCCGTAGGAGCTGTTCTCGATAGGCAGGATCCCGTATTTACAGAATCCGCTCTCCACAGACTGGAACACTCCGTCGAAGGTCCTGAAGTACATGATATCCGCCCCGGCGAAGAGCTTGTCCGCAGCGATCTGGGAATAAGCTCCTTCTACTCCCTGACATGCTACCAGGGCGTTTTTCGGGAACTCTTTAGGAGTGTTTTCGAGAGCTTTCGCTATGATATCTGCCAGCTCTGACCTTTTTGTCAGGTTGGATGCGCTGTAGGAATGGGAGAGATTGAACAAGGTCTGGAACATTACTCTTTCGCAGCTTTCGAGGTTGGGATCTCCTTCGTATTCGATACCGTTTAAGATCTCCCTTTCATATCTTCTTCCTGCGAGAGCTGCTTCGCTTCTTGTCATTACCGACTCAGACTCTGTGGTGAGCTTGAGCCTTTTTGCTACCAGCTTCGAGAGTTCTTTGTCGATCCTTGCGATCTCGTTTTGTGTTTCCTGACTAACCATTGTTCATTCTCCTTTTTTCGTTTCCATCAAAAAAGCTTCACAGCGGTCTCACTGTGAAGCTTGTTGCGGTACTTAGTTTTCTACTCACAATCTTTCAGGCAGTGAAACCGGACTTCGTTTTCCTAAAGAAAAAACCAAAGCCTGCAAAAAATTCAAAACCTGTAAAGACATTGCGATTCATGGGGTTGATTATATGCCATAGAACACCGTGATGCAACGGGGAATTTGGAGACAGTCCGTAATCAGCCATAATTACTATTGAATTTTCGCCTGAAATTATACAAAATCATATTAGACTTACTTATTAAGGGAGAAATATACATGCACTATTCATACACACCCAAGGGCGTTTGCGCAGTTAAGATAGACTTTGAGATAGATGATGATGTCATCTCTGATGTGGCTTTTACCGGAGGCTGTAACGGCAACCTTAAGGCTATCTCAAAGCTGGTGGACGGAATGAAAGTCGACGATATCGAGAAGGTCCTTCTCGGCAACACCTGCGGAATGAAGCCCACATCCTGTGCCGACCAGTTTGCCAGGGCAGTCCGTGAAGCGTCTGACAGTATGAAGGGCTGATATTATGGCTGATACCATCAAGTGCCCCAACTGTTCTGCCAATCTGGTATTCGATGCGGATACCCAGAAGCTGGTCTGCGATTTCTGCGGAGCATCTTTCCTTCCCGATGAACTGACCTTTATCCCTGAAGAGACGAAGGATCATCCGGAAGAGACAAAGAAAGAAGAACAGAAAGCAGAAGAAGTACCGGAAGCGTCTCCGGAGGAGACATCTTCCAAAGAAACAGCTCCGGAAATATCTTCTGACGAGTATTCCCAGTTTGTATGTAATGCCTGCGGCGCGGCGGTAATAACAGATAAGACTACCAGCGCATCCTTCTGCGCTTTCTGCGGGTCTCCTGCTCTCATTGGCCAGAGACTTACAAATGAGTTCAGGCCCAGGTATATGATCCCTTTTGCATACGGAAGGGAGAAGGCCGTTGAGAAGTTCTACGGATGGTGTAAGGGCGGAAGGTTCACGCCCATCAGTTTCGTGTCTGACAAGAATATTGAGAAGCTGACGGGCCTTTATGTTCCTTTCTGGCTCTTTGATATAGACGGAAAGATGGACTATTCGGGAACGGGAGTTGATGTAAACGTTGTCACTACCGGTTCCAAGACTGTTACGACCACTAAATACTATGACGTTAAGAGAAAAGGAACCCTTCACTGGAGAAAGATCCCCCTCGATGCGGAGACCAAGATAGACGATAAGCTCATGGAGGCTATCGAACCCTTTAACTACAAGGGACTTCGTGACTATGATTTCAAATACATCCCGGGTTTTTTTGCTGACACATATGATCTTAAGGCTGAGGACCTTAACCAGAGGATCGTTAACAGGGCCATGGGATATATGAATGAAGAGTTCAAATCATCCACAAAGGAATATGACAGGGTCACGGGTGTCAATAACAGCAGTTCCTTCTCAGAACCTAAAGCTGAACTGGCCCTTCTTCCTGTCTGGTTCTTAAGCTATAAGTATCTCGGTAAAACATATCACTTCGCAATGAACGGACAGTCCGGCGAAGTTGCAGGCGTTCCCCCTGTCAGCATGGTCAAGAGGACGATACTCTTTGCAGTCCTTCTGGCGGTACTTACGGTCATCACTAAGATCATCGTAGGACTTATGTTGGGAGGATATGTGGGATGAGCAGGAATAACAAAAAGAACCGGAAAAAAGAGATGGTCAAAAAGAGCATCTGGGGTGATTTCTCCTTCCTTTCGGTGGGATCCCTCCTCCTGATCGTCCTTCTTTTCATGCTCTGTACGGGATTATATTTCTACATGATCCAGGTTCCCAAGAAGACGGTGGTCCTGGATGACGATGCCGGTATCTTCAGCAGAGAGGAAGAAAAAGAACTGGAAGATCTGGCCAGGAAGATCAAAAAGGACAAGAATATCAATGTGGTCATCGTAACTACCAGGGACAAGGGAAAAGGATATGACAACAGCGATGAAGACTGTGCAAAATTCGCGGCTGACTACTATGCCAAGAAAGCAATAAAGACACAATTCCAGGATAATTCCGGCATCTGCATCCTGGTGGACCTGACCCTGGACTACAGCGGCGGCAGGTTCTTCTGGCTCTACACTTACGGAACGGCATATTACACCATCGATGATGATGAGGCATCTTCCATCTTCTCAAAGCATAAGAGCGACCTTCGTGATGAAAAGTACTATGATGCTATAGATGGTATACTTGAGGATATCGAGGATGATTACGAATTTGACGGAGCCGGCGTAAGCTTTATGAACGGTCTGGTCATAGTGATCCCGGCAGGTCTGTCAGTTCTTCTGGCTGCATTTGTCACTTCCTCCAAAAGGCTTGATAAGGCCCCATCTTCCAAGCAGTATAAGCTGTCGGATGACAGCATAGATAAGACGGATAATTTCCTGAGACAGACTGTAGTCGTCACGACCAACAGCTCCTCCGGCGGCGGAGGCGGCGGTGGTGGCGGAGGCGGCGGCCACAGCGGCGGAGGCGGAGGACGCTTCTGATATGGACGGAAAGATCCTGATTATGATAGCTGCGCATAAAGAGTATCCGCTCCCGCAGAGCGGATGCTTTCTGCCTGTCTGGGCAGGATCTGCCAATTCCTCATCTGATCTTTCATATCAAAGGGATGATGAAGGGGAGAATATCTCCTCTTTAAACCCCGGATTCTGTGAGCTGACGGTTCTTTACTGGGGCTGGAAAAACCTTCCGGGCAGTGAGTTTATCGGCCTTGAACACTACAGAAGAAGATTTGGTAAGAAGGGGGATGACATCTCCTTGCCGGAGCTTGAAAAAGGTATAAGGGAAGGAGTCCGCCTTTTCGTTCCGAAGAAGAGGAGATATTATATAGAGTCTTTAAGATCCCACTACTGTCATACCCACAGCGAAGAACATCTGAAGGTAATGGATCAGGTAGTGTCGGGAAAATACCCGGAGATGAAGAAGTCTTATGACAGGGCGCTTAAGAAGACTTACGGCTACATGTTCAACATGATGATCGCAAGAAGGGATGTGCTGGATGAGTACTGCAACTGGCTTTTCGATATCCTTTTTGAGATACGTGAAAAGACGGATGTGACAGGTCTTTCTTCTTATGATGCAAGGCTTTACGGAAGGCTGTCGGAACTTCTGTTCAACGTATGGCTGGACCATAAGATATCACTGGGAGAACTGAAGGCTTCAGAAGTCAGGGAGCTCTCCTGGTTCAATACGGAAAAGACTGATTGGATCCACAAGGGATCTACTTTCCTTAAGGCCAAGTTCTTCGGAAAGAAGTATGAGAAGAGCTTCTGACCTTAGGGTAATATCAACAGTTAAACCACTGCAGTGACTATATTTATTGGATATGATGACATCATTTTTGAATTTGTCCTTTAATTATAATAAGGGTATAATATCCGCGTATGGAAAGC
>JAGAFH010000044.1 GCA_017612755.1 Clostridiales bacterium | reverse complement strand
TCATTGAGGAACGTTCCGCCCTGTACGACTATGTTCTTTCCGAGCTGCTCCGTATCCCTTATCTTGATGACTTTGTAAAGGGCATTCCTTACAACGGAATAGGAAAGTCCTGCGGAGATGTCTCCTACGGAAGCTCCCTCCTTCTGGGCCTGCTTTACCTTTGAGTTCATGAATACGGTACATCTCGTACCCAGATCCACAGGATTTTTGGCCTTCAGTGCCTCGATGGAGAAGTTATGGGGATCCATGCCCAATGTCTGGGCAAAAGTCTGGATGAAGGATCCGCAACCTGAGGAACAGGCCTCGTTCAGCATGATGGAATCAATGACGCCGTTTCTGATCCTCATACACTTCATGTCCTGTCCGCCGATATCGATGATGAAATCAACATCGGGGCAGAAGAACTTGGCGGATCTGAAGTGGGCCATAGTCTCGATCTCTCCTGCATCGATACCGAGAGCCGCCTTGATGATGCTCTCACCGTATCCCGTAACGCATGAATAACCGATATATGCCTTTTCGGGAAGGTTCTTATAGATGTCCTTCAGGATATTTACGGCGCTGATGACAGGATTACCCTTGTTGCTTGCATAATATGTGTAGACCAGTTCACCCTTATCATTGATTACTACAGCCTTTGTGGTAGTAGATCCTGCGTCGATACCCAGGAAGAGACATCCCTCCTGCTTACTGATATCGAGAGTGGGGATCATGGCCTTGGCATGACGGTCATAAAACCTCTTCTTCTCATCTTCATCCTTAAAAAGGGGATCGATCCTGATGATGTCAGGGGTGAATCCTTCCTTGTTCTTGAATCTCTCAAGGAGCTCTGAAAGGACAACGGGCTTGTCGTCCGAAGCTAAGGCAGCGCCTAAAGCCACATAGATCTGGGCTTCTTCCGGCATCCAGAAGGACTCGGCCTTATCTTCAAGAGTCCTTTCAAAAGCGTGACGGAGCTCTGAATTGAAATAAAGAGGTCCGCCCAGGAAGGCGATATTGCCCTTGATGGGTCTTCCGCAGGCAAGACCTGCGATAGTCTGGTTAACTACCGACTGGTAGATGGAAGCTGCCAGGTCTTCCTTGGCAGCACCCTCGTTGATAAGGGGCTGAAGGTCACTCTTGGCGAAAACGCCGCAGCGGCTGGCAATGGTATAAAGGGATCTGTAATCCTTGGCAAAGTTATTAAGGCCGTCGGCATCAGTCTGGAGCAGGGATGCCATCTGATCGATAAATGCTCCCGTACCTCCGGCGCAGGTACCGTTCATCCTCTGCTCAAGGACAGGATGCATATAAGTGATCTTGGCATCCTCACCGCCCAGCTCGATGATGACATCCGTCTCAGGATGGTACTTCTTGATAGCCTGGGTCTCGGCCATTACTTCCTGGATAAACTTAAGCCCCAGCCAGTTGGCTACCGAAAGTCCGCCGGAACCTGTGATGGTTACCGATACTTCTATACCCGGGAACTTACTGTCCAGGTCTTCAAAGAGCTTGTTAAGAAGTCCTGAAATATCCGAATGATGCCTCTGATACTCGCTGTAGACGATCTGTTCATCCTTCAGAAGGACCAGCTTGATCGTCGTAGAACCGATATCGAGGCCCAGTTTGTATGCATTACTCATTTATCTTCTCCATCCTTATGTCGTCTTTCTTCCAGCGGGATCCCCTTAGGCTGGGCCGAACTGGTCTTATGACGGTTGGCCTTCTCTCCCTGGGATCTTCCTGATGAGCGTCTCGTCTTTGACGGCTTGGCAGGGATCGAACCGAATTCCTTCAGTGAATTCTCCTTGAATTCGTTCATCTTCTCCTTCTGGGCCTTGTGGACCTCATCTCTTATGTCATTTCCGCCTATTATCTCAGCCTTAAAGCTGTCGCTTAAGGAGATCTGCAAAAGCTCGTCCGGAACTCCCAGCTTAAGATCAAAGGGCTTACCGAACATATCGCGGCTCACAAGGTTAAAACCCTTCACCGCCTTTACAACGTTTTCTTCATATGTGGAATAATCACACCTGATGCCAAGGGACAGGGGAAGCCCTGCAAAGTTGATCTTCACGTAAGGAAGATGCTTAGTATATATGAGGTGAAGTGTCACCAGTTTCATATAAGATTCAAGATTTATACACTCCTGATCGCAGACAAGGGCCAGGGAATCATCATCCACCATGTTTGAGATGTCGGATCTTTCACCCTCAAAACCGTTTGCCCAGAGATAATAAAGCTGCCTGTATACATCCGTCTTGAACTTTTCAAAATCAGAGGTCAGCGGCTTGGCCAGTACCGGATCACCGATATTGAATATATATTGCATATAGGAAACTTCCAGATACGAAGGTACCGAGAACCATTTGATATATGCGGCGATATCTCTCGCATTGAATATATATTTGGGCATTTACAACTCTCTCCTGCACTTGGGCATAAAATCAGACACTACATTTTATCACAAAATGCAGTGTCCTTATATATTATAATTTATGAGAAAACTGAATGAATCCCCTTTCAGGAGGATGAGATCCTTCTGTAATGCCTTACATTAAAGGCTACTCCCACCTCTGACATGACCGTAGGTTCTTCCTCATAAAGTTCCCAGTCATCAAGTTCATCCAGATTGGGGAAATAAGCATCAGCTTTAAATTCCTTATCGATATAAGTGATTATGGCTTCGTCACACAGGTGGAGCATGGTCCTGTAGACCTCAGCGCCGCCTATAAGGAATATCTTCTCATCGGGATGGGTATTCTGATACTCCCTGAGAGAATCCTCATTATGGAGGATAACAGCCCCCTCTTTTTCAAAGGATTCGTTTCTTGTAAGGATTATATTCACCCTCTTGGGAAGGAGCTTCTCGTCCTTAAAGGTCTGAAGTGTCTTTCTTCCGAAGGCTACGGTGTTTCCTGCCGTATACTTTCTGAAAACGCCTTTCTGGTCCTCGGGGAGGGAGATAAGAAGGTCACCCTTATATCCGATGGCCCAGTTTCTGTCTACTGCCGCTATAGCTATCATTAAAGTTACCTCTCGAAAACAGATCAGACCGCTACAGGGATACCTTTGATCTTCTCCCCGTATTCGTATCCTTCAAGTCTTATGTTGTCCGTAGTGAACTGATAGAAATCAGTGATGCCCTCATCGATGACCAGCTTAGGTGCCGGGAACTTGGGCCTTGTGATAAGTTCCTTTACGATGGGAACATGTCTGTCATAGATATGTGCATCCGCGATGACATGGACCAGTTCCCCCACTTCAAGGCCGGAACATCTGGCCATAAGGTGAAGAAGGACAGCATACTGGCATACGTTCCAGCTGTTGGCCACCAGCATATCGTTGGATCTCTGGTTCAGGATGCCGTTGAGCTTGTTTCCGGTAACGTTAAATGTCATGGAATAAGCGCAGGGATAAAGGTTCATCTCATGAAGATCCTGGTGAACGTATATATTGGTCATTATCCTTCTGCTGGAAGGGTTGTTCTTAAGATCATAAAGAACGCGGTCCACCTGGTCGAACTCCCCTTCTTTATACTTATGCTTTACACCCAGCTGGTAACCGTAGGCCTTACCGATGGAACCCGTCTCGTCGGCCCAGGCATCCCAGATATGGGAATTAAGGTCATTCACGTTGTTGGACTTCTTCTGCCAGATCCATAAGATCTCATCCACAGCGGCCTTGAAATTGATATATCTCTGGGTCATGATAGGAAATTCCTTTGACAGATCATATCTGTTAACGACACCGAAAGCCTTGTAAGTATAAGCGGGGGTTCCGTCCTCCCACCTGGGCCTTACCTTGTCATTTTCCGTGGAATATCCCGAATTAAGTATCTCTTCGACATTTCTGTCGAAAATATCATCAGCTAAACTCATATGTCTCTTCCCCTTGGGATAATTATTGTGTCCTTATTGTATCACTTTTTATCCAATATCATGGAAAGTGCGCCATAAAGAATAGAATCATCTCCCAGGGCAGCCGTCTTAAACTCAACAGTCTTTCTGATGGAAGGCATACAGTATCTGTCTACGTCGGATATTATCCTTTCAAGGAAATAGTCTCCGCAGGCCTCGATTACCCCGCCACCGTAGATAACGATCTCGGGGCTGAATGTATTTACAAGATTTCCGGATGCGATCGCAAGATAGTAGCAGGCCCTGCTTACGGCTTCCATGGCAACGGGATCTTTAGCTTCAAGGCTCTTCTTGAGGAGCTTGCTCTTGAATACGCCGTCCTTAACGCCCTCAGCCATCATGGAATCCCTTCCCCTGGCTACCTGCTGGCGGATATAATCGCTCATTCCCTGCTTACTGGAAAGGGCCTCAAGGCATCCTCTCTGTCCGCAGTTACACCTGGGACCGTCAGGTACTAAGATCATGTGGCCGTACTCGGTACCCTTGAAACCATGGCCCGTATAGAGCTTGCCGTCAAGGATAAGGCCGCCGCCCATACCGGTGCCTACGAAAAGACCGACTATATTCTTATAGCCCTTTCCTGCACCGTATTTGTACTCGCCGAGTACTCCTACATTAACATCATTACCGATGTAAAAAGGCGCTCCGAACTTCTTTTCGATAGGCGTTCTGATATCATAATTCTCCCAGGGAAGATTAGGTGATGTGAGAACGATGCCGTTCTCCTGATCTATTACTCCGGGAGCTCCGGCAGCTATGGCCTTGATCTGGGAATTCTTGATGCCGAACTCCTTTACCATCTCGGAAACTACGCTGATGATGGTCTCTTCCACATTCTGCTCGGAATCACCGTCAGCCTTTGTCTTCTTCTTAAGCCTGTAGACGATATTCTTCTTCGAATCGAAGATGGCGCCTAAGATCTTGGTGCCTCCGATATCAAGACAGATATTATAAGATGCTGCCATAATGAGCCTCCTGTTATCCTACTCCAAGCCTGCCTACGTCTGTTCCGGAATCGTTGGAGTTTTTCTTGGTTTTGTATATCAGAGTCGGAGACTTGCCGTCAGTAATGCAGGCTCCGTCGATAACACACTTGGATACATCCTTTTCGGAAGGGATGTTATACATTACATCTCTCATTACGCCTTCGATGATGGAGCGGAGTCCTCTTGCACCGGTCTTCTGCTCTATAGCCTTGTCAGCGATAGCCCTGATGGCATCGTCTGTAAACTCAAGGTCAACATCATCAAGCTTTAAGATCTTTCTATACTGCTTTACGATAGCGTTCTTAGGCTCTGTCATAACAGATACAAGGGAATCTGCATCCAGCTTGTCCAGAGCTACCATTACAGGGATACGTCCGATAAACTCGGGGATAAGACCGTACTTCATGAGATCCATTGGAGATACGTCATGATAGTAAAGTCCGCTGTGCATATCCTTCTTGGACTGGATATCAGCACCGAATCCG
>JAGAFH010000043.1 GCA_017612755.1 Clostridiales bacterium | reverse complement strand
GGCTTCACGCCCACAAGGCCATCCTGGTAAACTGCTTCCTGAATGATTGATCTGGAACTAAAAAAAGCCGTAAGGTCTGATGCCCCGCAGGTCTCAGACCTTATTCATGAGGCCATGGAATCCTACAGAAAAGATTCCGGCATCACCAAGGGGATGCTGGAGTCCCTGACAGAGAGCCTGGAATCCGTGGAGGACAGGATCGAAAAGAACCACTGTCTGTGTCTTTTCGCCGACGGATCTCCCGTGGGGACAGTTACGGTCTCCGTTATAGACAACCCCATGAAATATAACTTTTCCAAAAAGACCTATAAGGTCCTGAAGGACTTCGAAAAGGCTGCCTATATCTCAAGATTTGCAGTAGCCGACGTCCTTAGAAAGACCGGCCTGGTTCTCAGGCTCATGGACGCGGCCCTGGATCTTCCCGAGTGCAGAGAATGCGGCATCGTGCTCCTTCACACTGCAGTGGCCAATAAGAATATGTGCGAATTTTATTCCAACCGGGGATTCTTCCTGGTGGACAGTGAGACTTCAAGAGGCTACGAAAGAGGCCTCTTTGCAAAGATCATCAGATCATAGAAGTCTTTATTATGAGTATATCTTTGTACTTACCGTCGTTTATGAGCTCCTCATAAGCGGCGTTTCTTTTTGCTTCATCCTCAAATACCCCGAAAACGGCAGAGCCGGAGCCGGACATCCGTGAGATAAAGGCACCCTTATCCGAAAGGACACCGATAAGATCCGATATGACAGGCACCAGTTCGATGGCGGGAGCCTGCAGGTCATTGGTCAGAACAGGCGCCGACTTCTTAAGTCTCTCAACTGCTGTCAGATCCCCGTCAAAAAAGATGTCTTCGATCTCCTTCCTGTAGCTTTCCTCATCGAAAAGGGAAGGCTCAGAGTCCACTTTGTTAAAGCAGATCCCGGTGGACACACCCTCAGAAGGCTTCATAAGGATCATGGGGATGCCTGACAAGGAAGGTACCGGGCGGACTATCTCCCCTATACCCTCACAAAGAGCGCTATTTCCGTAAAGGAAGAAAGGAACATCTGCCCCCAGCTTTGCTGCTATGTTATTCAGGTCTTCCTTTGGTATAGGACAGGAAAAGAACTCCTGAAGGGCCAGAAGGACTGCCGCCGCATCGGAAGATCCCCCTCCGAGTCCCGCCTGAGACGGCGTATTCTTGACTGATGTGATCTTTGTATAAACCGGATCTATCCCCGCATTGTCCCAGAAGGCCTTAGCCGCCTTATAGCACAGGTCTTTGGTCTTATCTTCCGTGACGCTGCCGGAGAGCTCAATATCAAACTTTTTGGAATCATCTGTCTCCACGGTGATCTCATCACAGATACTTATCTCCTGGAAAAGGCTGTAGAGCCGGTGGTATCCGTTTTCGTACTTTCCGCATACCTTCAGGAATATATTTATCTTTGCATTGGCCTTCAAAGTCTTAGATCTGTTCATTGTTAACTACCGGGGCACAGGCGGCCTTCAGTTCCTTTTCGTGTTTTAATACATAGTCCCTGACCGAAAGATCGTATAGTCCTCCGATGACGCCGATGATACCTCCGAAGAAGAAGTTTACGGCTATCATTATAAGGATGGCATTAAGGGAATCCCTGAAATAAGGATATATCATGGAAGGATATTTAAGGAAGGTCTTTGCCCTCTTATATTGCTGTGACACCGCATAGAGGTTCCAGATCCCACACAAGATCATGGAGATGCCATAGCCGAATACCAGAATAAGAGGGATGCCCAGGACTATCTGGAAGATGGCGATCACCATCCAGCATCCCGCATCAAATCTCATCTTGGATACGACTCTCTTAACTGTGTGCATCTTATATCCCTTCCAATAAAAAAGGCTGTCTCAAGCAATAAGACAGCCTTCATTATACTGTTAAACTGTTCGTCAGCTGGCCTCTGCCGCCTGAGATGTTGCGGGAACAGCGATCCTGACTGCTCTTGTAAGAACATCGATATAGCTGTATGAAACGATCTCGTAGTCCCCCTCGCTCCTCTTGCACCTTACGGTGAAGTGGTTGGGATAGCAGTTATCGACCACGCCTTCGTGAATTATGAGTCTCTTTCTTCCGCCGTTACTGGTAAGTCTGACCGAGGTGCCGATCATAGACTGAAGTTTATTCCTGCATAAGTCCAAGTCGGATCTGATAATCATTTATTCGTCCTCCAAACCCAAAAACGATTTCAGGAAAATTATAATAGTTCCTTGATTTTTTGTCAACGAAAAAACACAACATATAGAGCTATTTTGTATAAATGCTACAAAATGTTGTGTTTTAACGTTTACTCGGTTATGAGGGAATATGCCGAGATATCTTTGATCCTGCGGGACAGCGCATATACCATGATATAGGATAAGAGCGATCCGCCTATAATAACAGTGAAGATCATCCAGGGATCTGCCGCCATATTACTCCTGGAGACACCGAAGGCTCCCAGAAGAAGTGTCATGAACCTGTTGGAGTTGAGAACTCCCACTATCGCTCCTGCTGTAATGCCGGCCACGATGGGGGGCATCATGGAAATTGACAGTTCCGTCCTAAGCTGGCTGCTGGTGAAGCCCAGGGCCTTCTTGATGCCCAGCTGCTTCTGGTTCTTTATTATCATGGTCTTTATAAGGAGCATCATGGTAAGCCAGATAACAGCCAGGGAGATGATGACCAGGACGATACAGATGACCCTTGAAAGAGTGATAGTAGGATCGTTGCCGTCTGCAAAAGTCTTACAGTAATCAAGATAAGTAGTAAGCCTGTCACCATACATATTCTCTATATTCTCCACCACTTTGGGCGAGATGGCAGGATCAGACCCTTCCACCATTATATAGACCCTTCCCTTGTGGCACTCCTTGTTCAGATGGGATACTCCGTCCTCGTTCATCATAACGAAAAGTCCGTAATTATCTGTTCCCTGGGAAAGACCTGTTACCGTGTACTCGTAGCTGTGACCGCCGGATTCGATAAGTATCATATCTCCGATCATGATTCCCCGGTTCTCCGCCAGCTTCGTTCCGATGACTATCTCATCATCATATCCGGGGGCTCTGCCCTCCAGAATGCTTATACCGGGAACAGTGCTCCAGTCCTCAGTGATATCGATCTGCACCGTCGATCCTTCATAAGATCCGGTGAAACTGTCCAGCCACCAGGCATCTTCCACATAGGGAAGATCCATGATCTCGGAAACGGGATCATTATCTTCGATGGAGACCATTATGTCAGCATAGCTGTCCGAAAGAAGCTTTTGCAGATTGACCGGCTTATAACCGATGTTATATCCCACGAATACCGCAACGGCCAGACTGACGCCTATAGCTGCCATGACCACCAGGATCAGGATGTTCTGCTTTCTGGAAGCGAAGAAGCTCTTCAGGGCCATAAGCCATACCAAAGGTCCGCCGGTAGTCTCCAGGGGAGCGGAATTTCTTCTGAAGGAGTGGCTCTTGAGACCGAACCTTAAGGCGATGACGGGATCCAGCTTTTTGATGGATGAAGTAGACTTCAGTGCCACCAGGAAGGAAGAACCTGCTATCACGATCAAAGTCACCATAAGAGACGTAAGATCAAATGAATAATCCCATTTCATATAAGCTACCGTTCTGAGAGCAGGCTCCAGTGGTGGCAGGATCATATAGACGATGCCGGTGCTTATCAGGGTTCCGATAAGGGATGTTAAGACGAACTCCAGGATCTGGGCTGTCCTGATCTGATGGGCGGTATACCCCAAAGCTTTCAGAGCTCCTATGTTGGTGATATTCTGTTCGATACTGTTAGTTATCCTGAAGTAGATGACCACCAGGACTACCAGTGTGATTATCACAGCAAAGGCGCACAGGAACACCGAAACGATGTTGATCATCTGGGTATAGAGGAGCTTGAACTCATCAATAGAAATGACCTGGGAAGGGATATCCCTTACAGAGAATTCATTTGCTATCTCATTATAAGTCTCAGTGACATCCGTTCCCTCCGTAAGCTTTAAAAGGACCTGCTTTACGGGAACGACATCATCAGTCTTAAGACCGCTCAATGTGACCGGATCTATGAAGAAGATATTATATGTGGACACGCTCTCGTAGAAACCTGCCACAGTAAAGGTCTTTTCTCTTCCGTTGACCTTTAAGCTGATCTCATCTCCGGCCTTGTAAGCTCCTTTAAAGAGTTCCTGGTTGTATATCCTGGACATGTAGATAGGTTCATCCACCGGTCCGTCATACAGGTCTACGAACTGGGGCTTATCTATCTCTCCCCACTCGCCGTAAGGTGCATAGTAGTAACTGCCGGTGGTATTTGAGGGGGCATCCTTCGAATCAGTCTTCTCTCCATCCGCTGTTAAGACTTCGGTATAAAGAGGGACAGAAGGCTTGATCTCATAATAATCAACTTCCGGCAGGGATGTGATATAATCCATGACCGCGCTTTCTTCAGATTCGTCATCCGTCGCCATAAAGACCACAAGTTCCGGTGAATTGAGTTCCTTTACTTTCCTTTCAAACTGGCCGTTATATCCGATGACCAGCATCAGTCCCAGCTGCATAAGGAAAGACGACAATATGACGATAAGAAGGAAGCTTATCATGTGGGACATATCCTTGCGGAAATTGGCTTTAATAAGTTTTCCTAACATCTTTTACCATCCCATCTCCGTAAGGAAACTCCTGAGCTTATCATGGCGGGCCCGGTCTCCCGATACATAGGGACCAAGATCGCACTCGCCGCTGATAGTACCGTCCTTAAGATAGATTATCCTGTTTCCTCTTCTTGCCGATTTCATATCGTGGGTTACCATCAGGATCGACTGACCCTTATTATTTACATCCGTAAGCACGTTCAGCACCTGGTCAGAGGAGGAACTGTTGAGAGCTCCCGTAGGCTCGTCCGCAAATACCATATCCGGTGAATTGATTATGGCTCTTACGATACCTACCCTCTGGGCCTCACCGCCTGACAGCTGGTTGGGGAACTTGTTCCAGAGCCTGGGCTCGATGCCCACCTGCTTCAGAAGGTCCTTGGCATTTGCTGCCAGCTGCTTTTTATTCTGTCCCGTGAGAAGTCCCGCAGTGAGCACATTGTCCAGAACGCTCATGGAATCCATGAGATATACCTGCTGGAAAACAAATCCGCAGTGCTTTCTTCTGAATATGGCCAGCTGGTCGGATGTAAATCCGGTTATGTTCCTGTCCGAGAATATGACAGATCCCAGACTGGCCTTGTCCATTCCGGACAGGGCGTAAAGGAGGGTGGACTTACCTGCTCCCGAAGATCCCATGATGACGGTAAAGTCACCTTCGTAGATCTCGGTATCCAGATTCTTTATTACATGCTGCATTACGCCGCCGGAGGAGAAACTCTTACAGAGCTTCTCTGTTCTGATAATGCTTTTCTTAGGCATATGCTTTTTCCTTCTTCTTACGTACAACGTTTACGATGACGATGACTGCTGCGATGACAACACCTGATACCAGCAGCAAGGCCAAGCCGGAGGAAGATGCTTCCTCAGCCACTTCAACGGGAGCAGGCTCAACTACGGTAAGGCCCATGCTCTTTGTGATCTCATAAGACTTTCCGTCTGCATCCTCGTACTTTACTGTGATATTAATGTCTCCCGAACCTGTGGCGGTTCCCTTTAAAGAGAGATCGACAGTGGTATTATCTCCCATGTCGATATTTCCGACCACCGTATCAGCATCATTGATCAGATCACCGTCCACAGATACGGAAACATTATAGAT
>JAGAFH010000042.1 GCA_017612755.1 Clostridiales bacterium | reverse complement strand
TTAAAGATCTTGACACCAAGACACCTTCATCCGACCAGCTTGTAATGAACCTGTCCGGCGGAAACCAGCAGAAGGTGGTCATTGCAAAGTGGCTTGTCCGCAACAGCGACATCTTAATCTTCGATGAGCCTACGAGAGGTATCGACGTAGGAGCAAAATATGAGATCTACTGCATTATCAACAATCTTGTTGCAGCAGGAAAATCAGTTGTCATGATCTCTTCAGAGCTCCCTGAGGTCATCGGTATGAGCGACAGGATCTATATCATGAACGAAGCAAAGATAGTCGGAGAGATCAAAGCCTCCGAAGCAACACAGGAAAACATCATGGCTTGCATAGTCAAGTCCGGGAAGGAGGACTGATCATGAGTGAGAATAAACTGAACACTACGACTTTTTCAGCATCAGCCTTCTTCAGGAAGTACATGATGCTCATAGCTCTCGTAGCTGTTGTAATATTCTTCAATTTTGCAACCGGCGGAAGAGCTCTCTACTCACAGAACATTACAAACCTTATCGCACAGAATGCATACGTTTTCGTCCTTGCAACAGGTATGCTCCTCTGTATCCTCACAGGCGGTAACATCGACCTGGCCGTAGGATCCGTCGTCTGTTTTGCCGGCGGCGTGGGAGCAGTCATGATGGACAAGAACATTCCCTGGCCCGTAGCAGTTGTCATTATGCTGGTCATGGGACTTCTGATCGGTATGTGGCAGGGCTTCTGGATCGCCTTTGTAAAGGTTCCTCCTTTCATCGCTACCCTGGCGGGCATGCTGGCATTCAGAGGACTTTCAAACGTTATCATGGGCGGTTATGCATACGCTGTAAACGATACTACATATCTTAAGATCTTCGGCGGCGGCGCTGACTGCTATATCCCCGATTTCTTTGCAGCTGTCGGACCTGAGATGAAGGCGGCTGACGGAACGGTAATGAACAAGTTCTGCCTGGCAGCAGGTATCATCTTCGCCATCATCATCGCAGTCTATACGGTCCTTCACCGTGCATATCTTAAGAAGTATGACTACAAGGTACAGCCTCTTGTAACTGAGATCATCAAGACAGTCATCATCTGCGCTGCTATCGTATGGCTCTTCTATAAGCTTTCCTGCTACAAGGGTATCCCTACAGCATTTATCTGGATCGGACTGATCCTGGGTATCTTCGCATACATCACCACCAAGACGACCCTCGGCCGTAACCTTTACGCCGTAGGCGGTAACGAGAAGGCCACAAGGCTTTCCGGTATCAACACAAAGATGGTAATGTTCAAGGCTTACACCCTTATGGGTCTCCTGGCAGGATTCGCAGGTATCCTCAACATCGCACGTTATGTCGGTGCCCAGCCTACATACGGTATGGGTTATGAGATGGATGCTATCGCAGCATGCTTCATCGGCGGCGCATCCGCATATGGCGGAACCGGTTCTATCGGCGGCGTTATCATCGGAGCTCTCATGATGGGTGTCATCAACCAGGGCATGGATATCATGGGAACAAGTTCCAACTACAAGCTCGTCGTTAAGGGTCTCGTACTTCTGTTCGCAGTATTCTTCGACGTAGTAATGAAGATGAAGAAGAAGGGAGGGGTCAAAGCGTGAACAACTATAGCTTAAAGAGCGTTCTTAAAAAGAATACGATGATCATCGTAATGTTCATCATCTATATCTTTTTCGCGATAATGACACATGGCGGCATCTTCTATCCCGCACAGTTTACATCCCTCATTAACCAGAATGCATACGTTTTCGTTCTCGGTACCGGTATGCTGATGTGCATGCTTACAGGCGGTAACATCGATCTTTCAGTAGGATCCTTCGTATGTTTCATCGGTGCCATTGCAGGTGTCGTATCTGTACTCAATCAGGTAAACACTCCTCTGTCACTTCTTATAGTCCTGGTAGTAGGTATCGTTTACGGTGTTATCCTCGGATATCTTATCGCTTTCCTTAACATACCTCCCTGGATCGCTACCCTTGCAGGTTATCTTGCATTCCGTGGCGCAGGTACTGAGATCCTGACCAAAGTATCTGACACCAGTGCTATCTCCAATTTCCCCGAGCCTCTCCTGAACATGTTCTCAGGCAGTGTCCTTAAGTCCCCCTCCGGAACTTTCAATATTCCCTGCCTGATCGTGGGAGTTGTCTCTATCGTTCTGGTTATCGTGATGAACTTCAGATCCAGAGCCAACAAGGTAAAGAAGGGATATGAGGCTGAGCCTCAGAGCTATGTTATTGCCAAGAGCATCTTCGAGGCGGCGATCATCGGACTTCTTACCTATATGTTTGCTCTTGACGGCGGTATCCCCGTTGTACTCGTCTGGGTAGTTGCCATCATGCTCATCTACAACTTCGTATGTGAGAAGACCGTTATCGGCCGTCATTTCATGACAGTCGGCGGTAATGGCGAGACAGCGCGTCTTTCCGGTATCAACAACAAGATCGTAATGTTTGCTGCATACCTTAACATGTCCATCCTTACAGTAATCGCATCCCTTATGGTAACAGCGAGATTTAAGGCGGCTAACTCCTTTGCAGGCCAGAACTTCGAGATGGATGCCATCTCAGCATGTATCATCGGCGGCGTATCCGCATACGGCGGCGCAGGTACTGTAGGAGGTATGGCTATCGGTGCTGCACTGATCGGTATCATCAATCTGGGAATGTCCCTTATGGGTATCGACCAGAACTGGCAGAAAGTCGTTAAAGGCGGCGTTCTTCTGGCAGCAGTTGTCTTCGACATCTGGACAAAGAAGAACAGCAACAAAAAATAAGACCTATCAATCCCCCAATACCCCCAAGGTTTGTTGGCCGGTGGAATTTCACTTCCACCGGTCATTTTCATTGGGATAAACCTGTGGTTTACCTCTGTTCTACCAACGGTCGGTTGATGGACAGAGCCCCTGATGTTAGTGTGGGATCAGGATCTAATATTTCAGGAGGTATAACATGTATCTGTCGGTCTTTTCCAGCATAACATCATTTGAATTTCCCCTGTTCCTGATACTTGCTGCACTTATCCTGCTGCTGTTTACAGGTGTCAAGGTATCCGGTATCGGACAGTGGCAGGAGGAGCCTTTATCCCTTGAGACATCTAAAGCCATCCAGGGATTTTGTGCAGTGGCCATAATAATCCACCATCTGTCCCAGGCCCTGGAAGAAAGGGCGGGCGTTCTGGGATTCTTCTCAGAGCTGGGCGTACTTTTTGTAGGCGTATTCTTTTTCTTCTCAGGCTACGGACTTTATACCAGCCTTAAGACAAAGGAGAACTATCTTAAGGGATTTCTCAGGAAGCGTCTCGTGACCATCCTGATCCCTTTCTATGTATGCATCCTGGTCTTTGTGGCAGCAGCCTGCATCAGCGGTATGAAGTTTAAGGGCCTTGAGCTTCTGGCAGTCATCTCAGGCTGGACTCTTCTCAATTCCCACATGTGGTATATAGTGGAGATCGCCATCCTCTATCTGGCTTTCTTCTTTATCTATAAGTTCATAAAGAACAGGACAGTTGCTACAGCCGTTATGGCAGTATTCGTCCTTCTTATGATGACGGGAAGCCTTCTTCTAGCTCACGGGGAAGATTACTCCTGCAGATACTGGTTCCAGGGTGAGTGGTGGTATAACTCCTCATTCCTGTTCGTTCTGGGCATCATCGTTTCAAAGCATTCCGAGACACTTCGTAAGATCGCAAGAAAGGGTTATTATATCTTCCTTACCGCTACTGCTGTTCTTACGGGTCTTCTGGGCATCCAGACCAGCTATGCCCTTGCGACCTGGTCCTACTGGAGTGAGATCCCCGGTGTGGATCCCGCCTATGGGGACAAGTTCCACTGCCTTTTGTATCAGCTTCCCTGGATCATCGTATTCGTCTGTTTCCTTATCCTTCTCATGATGAAGGTCAGGTTCGGAAACCCGGTCCTCAAGTTCCTGGGATCTATCGCTATCGAACTTTATCTTATCCATAATCTCTTCCTTATCGGACTTGCTGACGGATCCGTCTTCCCGGTCAGGAGCGCAAGCATGTACATCCTGCTGACGATCCTTCTTTCTGTTGGACTCGCCACGGTCTTACACGGCCTGGACAAGTACATCATCAAGCTTCTTCTTAAGAAAAAGGAGAGCTGATATGACCAGGAATCATTCCATCGATGTAATGAGGATCCTGATGGCATTTCTGGTGGTGACCATCCACTGGCCCTTCGAAGGAAGGGCCGGTCAGGTCTTCATCACTTACGGTAAGACGGCAGTCCCTTTCTTCTTCGCAGTCTGCGGATACTTCCTTTTCCGGGAAGATACGGATGAGATGATGAAGAGGCTTAAGAAGCAGGCCAAGAGGATCGGAATACTTTATATAGCCGCAAAAGCATTCTACGGAGCATATCTGGCTATCTTTCTGAGGATATCCGAAGGATCCTTTAAAGGGATGAAGGAGTTCTTTACTCCGGAAGCTGTTAAAGAACTTCTGCTTTATAATTTCTCTCCCTTCTCGGAGCATCTGTGGTTCCTGGGATCTCTTCTTTACGCCCTTCTCATCATGATGCTTCTTAACAAGCTTAAGATCTTAAAGCCGGCATTATTCGCGGGACCTGTCCTGATCGCATTATATGTGATCCTGTCCCATCTGGAGATAGGAAGTCCGGTTCAGCTTCGAAATGCCATATTAGTAGGAATGGGATACACCATGACCGGTATGCTGGTATCCAGATATAAAGAGAAGATACTGGATATAAAGTACTTAAAGCCGGTACTTTGGATCTCTTTTGCGGTTCTGGCTTATACGGCAATTGTTGAGCTGAATACTTATAAGCAGGGAACAGGTGTGCCTTTCATAAGCTGTGAATTCCTGACATTTGTGATGCTGCTTCTGTGCCTTAAGTATCCGGATATCGGGAAGGATACTTTTGCGGAAAAGCTGGGCAGGGACTGCTCCCTTCCCATCTATATAATGCATATCTTTGTGATGCATCTTATGGCAGTTACGGGAAATGACGGATTTTTCGGAAGATTCCCGCCGGTATGTATATTTGTCATAACCGCATTCTTCGCATATCTATATTCGAATATCAAGAAAGCTATTATCAGAAACTAAAAGGATTCCCGAAAACTCCGCCTTTTTGGAGGGTTTTCGGGAATTATTCTGATTATTCTCAAAAAAGCCGGTTTTGATTCTCAAATTTGGGAATGATTATCTGATCTTGCCATCGAAGAGGCCGGATCTTCTCTCCAGTACGATATTCTTTATCAGGTATACGACAGATGCGCAGACTATGGTGCTTACTATTACTGCCGGAAGGTATGCCCATATGCCGTATTTAACGTAAAGGAACATGAATTCTCCTATCATGAGAAGGTTCAGCATGATGACTTCAAGGGAGATCTTTCCCAGAAACTTCAGAACGGGATTTCCGAAATTCAGTCTGGACATAATAGTGATAACAAGTACCAGGAATACGATCTCAAAAATTGTTTCCTGGGAAAGTCCCAGAAGCTTCTCAAACATGTGAAGATCATCATTTGAATACTCTCTCCAGTAGATGTTGTATTTGATGAGGATCCTGTGTACATAGTCCATGAGAAGGAACAGTACGGAAGATGCCACAAGGACAGATGCAAAGGCTTTGCTGATCACATTGTTGATCTTCTCTTCCTTATATGCGTAGAACATGCCTAAGGGGAACATCAGGACGGTGTTATACCACCATTCGCCCTGGAACCAGTAGGTCATGACAGCTGATTCCGAGTGGCCTGCCAGAAGTCCTGTGATTATCATCAGCACTGCAGCTGCGGTCATGATGAGTATGCCGTTTCTGATGTTCTTAACTCTCTTAAATACGATCCTGAAGATCACGTAAAGGAGCATGATCTCAACTGCGAACCACATCTGGTTATTAACCAGGAACAGTCCGAAGAAGGCCAGGATCAGTTCAACAAATCCGAAGTGCTCTCCATATCTGATGTTCTCTAAGATGGCAACGGTGAGATAGATATAGTTACAGATGAAGAAGGGGACAAGGACAGTAAATATCCTTCTTTTCATAAAGCCCTTGATGTAGTCCTTATCAGTCATCTGTCTCTTTATGAGGCCGAATCCGGAACAGAAGAAGAAGAACGCTACTGCCAGGATGCCGTAGTAATAGAAGTTCTGCATCAGGCCGGTCTCGGCAGCGAGGCCCTCCAGTATGACTATGGTCTGGTGAAAGATGATAAAGACGGCCAGGAAGCCCTGGATCTCCTTGGTGGCGATCCTGTCAAAGAAGGCCGTATCGCCCTTCGGGCGCACTTTGACACCGGGCAGGAGCAAAGCTGCCAGAAATACTATGCTGATTACAAAGGCGATGGTCATTTCCAACTTCTTTTCTTCCTCCTTATGCTACAAGAAAGCTGATGATGTTCAGCGTTATCGATATAAGTAAAAGGAACAGCACCACAAGGAATATGATGATGAACCTGCTCATCTCTCTTTTGTGCCGCATCTCTTCTTCGCTCATCTCAACAGATTCGCTTATGAGGTTCTGTACCTCCTCGCGGCTCATGGTCCCGTCCTTGCCGGCCCTGCTGCCCTCCAAGATCTCAAGGATCGAAACGTCTAAGATCTCCGAGATCGGTTCCAGCATGGACACATCAGGAAAGCTCAATCCGCGTTCCCATTTTGATACGGCTTTGTCCGTGACGTTTAAAGCATCCGCAAGCTGCTTCTGGGTCATGCCCTTTTCCTTGCGGAGCTCCGTGATCAGATGTCCTGTCTTTTCCTTGTCCATAATCTATAAGGATTATACCATCAGGGAGGGAGTAACGGAAATTTTCGAAAAGGCGGAAAGCCTTGATTTTACTGGACTCTACTAACGGTCGATTGTATAAAGGGGTCTTTTTTGGTAAGGTGATAGCGTGAATCAGAATGTACTGTTGTGACCAGGATCAGTAGGAGGCTTATGGCAGGTTTTATCGCCGGGATGACAGGTTTAAGTGTACTGGACGCCATCGTCCTTTCCATATTCTTTGCCCTGATCATCTGGGGTGCCAGTAATAAGCTGGGCAGAAAAGGCGAGTTCAACGAGGACAACACATCCCTTGAAGCCATGAAGTCCCTCAGGGGATTTGCAGCTTTCGGCATCCTTTTCCATCACATCTCCCAGGAGCCTTTCTTCCAGGAGGAGGGAGTCCTGTCTGTCTTTGTCAATGCAGGCGTCTACTTTGTTGCCATATTCTTTTTCTGCTCAGGCTACGGACTTATAAAGAGCCTTGATACAAAGAAGGATTATCTTAAGGGCTTTATGAAGAAAAGGGTAGTAAAAGCCATAATCGTTCCCTTTTATATCAATGTCCTTATCTACGGCCTTCTGATCTTCCTGATGAAGATCCCCCTGGAGCCGGCCCAATGGGTCACCAACCTTCTGGGACTTACCATGATGAACAGCTATGCCTGGTTCCCTATAGTCCTGACTCTTCTCTATATCGTTTTCTATCTCTGCTTTAAGCATATAAAGAACCGCAAGGTCAGCTTCTGCGTGATCGGGGCTTTCATTATCCTTATAGGCATGATCTTCTGCGTGGAAGGTCATTACGCCTGGTGGTACGGCCCGGAGAACTGGTGGATGAGCGATCAGTACTGGATGAACTGGATGAAGTGGTGGCAGGGAGAGAACGTCTTCTGGTTCAGCGGAGAATGGTGGGTCAATACGGCTCCGGCATTCCTGGCGGGACTTATGTTTGCCACCTACGAGGAGAAGATAAGAGCTTTCTTTAAGAAGGATTTTGCCGGCAGGTTCGGCAAGCTTCTTATCATCACTTTGGTGCTGGACGGCATTTCCTCCTTCGGTCAGGGATTTTTCGGATACTGGTCGGAATGGGAAGGCAACGGTCCTGCCATCGGGGATAAGATCATCACTTATTTCCTCCAGATCCCGGTGCTCTTTATATTCGCGCCTACGGTACTGATCTTCATGATGAAATACCATGCCGAGAACCCGGTAACAAGGTTCTTCGGAAAATACGCTCTCCACACCTACCTTATGAACCTGGCAGCCATTACATTCTGCCGCTTCATAGAAGTTCCCGATATGGTGGTCTGTGTGGGAGACGTTAAGAACAACCTGCTCATATATGCCGTTTCCGTAGTATTGCTCTCAGTATTACTTGGCATGGCAGAACAGAAGATCACTGATAATGTGCAGTATCTTCTTTCCGGAAATAAAGTGAAAAAAGTGGTGGATCATTCAAGGCCCGAACTTCTCGAAAAGGACGGAAAGCACGCCACAAAGCACAGCGTTGCAAAAGAGGAAAAAGAGGAAGATGGAAAATAAAGAAGCGCAGATAAAGGTTAAGACAAAACCTATCAACAGGCGTTATTCCAAGTGGGGATATATCTTCGCCCTGCCTTTTGCTGTGCTCTATCTTATCTTCACTTTTGTACCTATGGGAAATTCCCTTTACTACGCTTTCTGTTATGTAAGGCACTATATAGGTTATGCCCAGCCTAAGCTTTTATCTGAGGAAGGCTATCCCTGGTATCAGAATTTCAAAGAGGTGTTTACTGCCGTATCCTTCTGGGATGCCGTTAAGAATACCTTTAAGTTTTCTATCCTGCAGATAATCCCCGAGTGGATCCTGGCTTTCTGGCTGGCAGTGATGATGACTGACAGAAGGCTGAAGTTTAAGGGAAGAAAGATCTTAAAGAGCATCTTCGTAATCCCTAAGCTCCTGGCCGGAAGCACCATGGGCAGCCTTCTTACCGGCTTTCTTCTCATGTTCTTCGGAACAGCTGCCTTTAAGCTCTATATGGCGTCCATGATCGACGGGTTCGGATTTACTTTTGAAGACTTCGAATATCTTACATCCATAGATTTCTTCATCATCATCATAAGCATCTTCATGCACTTCGGCATCACTTTTATATACGCTGTCGTAGGCATCACCAGTGTTCCCGTGGAGGTGTTTGAGGCCGCGGAGATGGACGGCGCCAACAGGCTTCAGACATTCTTTCATGTTACGGTCCCCTGCATGAGACCTGTCATGCTCTTTATTACTGTCCTGTCTGTAGTCGACTGTCTCGGAATGAGTGATATCCCGTCCATATTCGGTTACAGTTCCGACAGGACCAATCTTACCTTGTCCATCTATATCCAGATCCAGGGCAATATGTGCCTGGACAGGGCTTCCGTAGGATGTATCGTCCTTCTTTTCCTTTGCGCCATTATATCCGGCATATTCTATTTTGCATTCTTCAGGGATAAGGATGAGGAACAGCTCCGCAAGATGAGAAGAAAAGAAAAAAGGGAAAGGGCAAGAGCAGCAAAAGGTGAAGCATCATGAGTGAGAACGGATTAAGCAGATCTTTTGTCAAGAAGACCGATCTGGCCCTTAAGATAGTCACGTATATCGTCTCTATCGGTATAACGGCTCTGGTCATCGCCCCGTTTGTCACCTATATCTCCGGAAATTTTATCGACCCGGCCGTAGGCGGAGAGTTCTCAGGTGCTTCCATGTCCATAAAAGAAGCCTTCGGGCTGCTCCTCAAATATACTCCGATCCCCGGTGCACTTAAGAATTCTCTTATTGTTTCCGTGACGAGCACAGTCCTCTGCGTCTATGTTTCAGCTATCACCGCTTATTCCCTGGTGGCATATGAATGGAAGTTTAGAAGGATATTTAACAAGTTCATAATCATCGTCATGATGATCCCCTCCAATATAGCCATCATCGGTTACTACCAGCTGGTGTGGAAATTTCATCTGGCCAACAGGCTCTGCATGGTCATCTTCCCGGCCATCACTGCGCCCTTGGCTGTCTACTTCATGAAGCTTTATCTGGAGGCGACTTTTTCCAGGGATATCCTGGAGTCTGCCAGGATGGACGGAGCAGGAGAGATCCGTATCTTTAATAAGATAATCCTTCCTCTTATGAAGCCCGCTCTGGCCACCCAGGCCATCTTCATCTTCCTGGACAGCTGGACTGAATATGTCATTCCCGGCATCGTATTGGTGAAGGATGAGAAGAGGACACTTTCCATAATGTCTATGATGTTTGCCGAGATAGGAATAGATATGTTCGAAGATCCGGCAATTGGCGCAATGATACTGGGGGCTATAACAATTGTCTCCGTGATGCCGCCCATCATACTCTTCGCTTTCCTTTCAAAAGATATCGTGGAGGGAGTCCAGCTGGGTTCTGTTAAATACTGATATCATAAGCCTTCCCGAAAAAGGGGGTACCATTTTCCCGAAAAAGGCGTACCATCTAATGAGGTATTGTTTTTGAGGGGGCGAAGTACAGTTGTTTTTACTTCCGTTTTTGTTCATAGGGATATTTCTGGAGCTGATCTGCGGCTTTCTTATCCTTTACAGATATACGGGGAAGAATAAGCTGGTTTTGATACCGGCGGTACTGTGCGTGATCTTTCCCCGGTTCCTGATAATCCCCTTTATGCATCTGTTCCTGATCTGGGCAATTCTCTATTCCATCATCTGGCTTTTCCTGAGGGAGAAGAAAAAGGAATATCTCTACTGGGGCACGGGAGCCGCCGCTCTTCTTATCACTCTTATATATCTGGGATCTTCTTATTTCTTTGCCCATCACGTTTATGAGACTGATTATAAGATCACTACAGATAAGGACGTACCTCCGGTAAGGGTGGCTTTGATCGCTGATACCCATCTGGGATGCTGCTTTGATGAGAAAGGCATGAAGTCCCTGCTTCAGGAGATAGAAGAAACGGATCCGGATATGCTGGTGATCGTAGGAGACTTTGTGGATGATGAGACGGAAAAGAAAGAGATGATCCGGAGCTGCTATGATCTGGGACAGGTGAAGACCACCTACGGAGTCTTCTATGTTCCCGGAAACCATGACGCAGGTTACTACAGTGCCTTTAGAGGCTTCAGTTATGAGGATCTTTTAAACGAGCTCCGGGCCAACGGGATAACTGTCCTGGAAGATCAGGCGGTTCCTGTAGGCGATAACTATATCATCGTGGGAAGAAATGACTACAGCATGGAAAGAGAAGAGATAGAAGATCTGATGACAGATGTGGATCCGGATCTGTTCTCCATCGTCCTGGACCACCAGCCCAATGATTTTACGGCCGAGACAGAAGCCGGATGTGATCTTGTGCTCTCAGGCCATACCCACGGAGGCCACATGTTCCCCATCGCCCAGATCGCGGAAGTCTTTTATATTAATGATCTCACATACGGAATAGAGCAGAGGGGAGACAGTACCTTTATCGTTACATCGGGAATGTCCAACTGGGCCATCCCCTTTAAGAGCGCGGCCATCTCCGAATACTGTATCATCGATATCAGTTAGAAAGACATTCCGACTCCAATGTCCTGATCCTCTTTATCCTTGAAAGGATGAGCGCCACCACTACCATCAATGCTCCTGAGAAGATGATGGTAACAGCTGAACCTGTGCCCACTCCTTTTCCGGTCAGATCCCCGATGGTGTCAGCAGTCACGCCGCAAAGGGCATAGGCCCCTACATATCCCAACTGGGAGATGGTGCCCAGAAGTCCCCAGGCCCTTCCGTGATATTCTTTGGGGATACTGGCCCTGACCAGAAAGTCCAGGCTGTTGTTGGCAAAGGGGATAGCCGCGAAGAATAAAAATCCGGTCAGACAGATGATGATCAGGTTTTGGCACACTCCGAACAAAGCCATTCCCAGTCCCGAAAAGGCAAGCCCTACCCAAAGGGCCCTGACGAAGTGCTTCTTTATCCCGATGATCCCAAGAAGGATGCTTGTTGCAAGCATTCCTGAAGCGGCAACGGTCTCTACTATACCGAGAGCCTTGGCGTCCGAAAAAGAAAGTATGAAGGGTTCGGCCAGCACCTGGAATACCCCGATAAAAAGACAGATGAGAGTTGTCACGACGATAAGAAGGAGAAGTCCTTTTTTGCTTGTTATTACCATCCAGCCTTCCTTTAAGCTCTTAAGGAAAGGATCCTTCTTCTCCGGAAGGACGGTGACGATGCCTTCCCTTACGAAGGCAGCAACTGCCACTGTCAGGAAGAAGGTGCAGATATCGATGATCAGGATAAGCCTTATGTCGCTTACTGCCAGGATAAATCCGGCGATGATGGGGGAGAAGAGATATCTGGCGCTTCCTGCCATGGACACGAGGCCGTTGGCCTTTGAATATTCTTCTTTTGTGAGAAGATCTGAGATAGTTGCCGTGAAGGCCGGCTCAAGAAGGGCGGAGAAGACAGAGCTTACGGTAGTTCCCAGATATATCTGCCAGAGGGCGGCATCGCCTCTTATCATGCAAAGAAGGATAAAGAGTACTCCCAGGCCCGAAAGACCGTCTCCTATCATCATCAGGAGCCTTCTGTCATATCTGTCTGCCAGGACTCCGGCAGGGACTTTAAGGATAAGGCCGGGAAGGAAGCCCAGCAGGGTGAGAAGAGCCATATCCGCAGCGCTTCCGGTCTTCTGGAATATATAAAGGCCCAGGCCGAAGGAAGTTAATCCTCCGCCTACGGAGGATATGAGTTCTCCTGCCCAGAGGAGCATGAACTTAAAAAAATTGCTCTTCTTTTCCATGAG
>JAGAFH010000041.1 GCA_017612755.1 Clostridiales bacterium | reverse complement strand
GTGCCGGGAGACATCGTGGTCATCGGTCTTGATGAGACGGATATCCAGGAACTGGGACCTTATAACACCTGGGACCGTTCCGTATATGCAGATGCCCTGGAGGTACTGGCCTCAGATCCTGACAATCTTCCTGCCGTAGTGGCTATCGATACCCTTTATTCGGGGGAGACGAGCCCGGAGGCAGATGCGGCACTGGTAGATGCCTGCTCAAAACTGGATGTAGTCGTAGCTACTACTGCGGATTTCGGTACAGAGAGATCCTTTGTAGGTGATACGGTCATTACGAATTCCTTTGCGATCCTCAACTACGAGGAACCTTTTGCAGCGCTTAAGGCAGTTACTACCCTGGGCCATATCAATGCCATGTATGATACGGACGGCGTCCTCCGCCATGCCCTTCTTTATGTGGAGCCGGAGGAAGGCCGGCAGGTATATTCCATGGCATACCAGACAGCTAAGATCTATATGGAAAAACAGGGACTTTCCATAGAGACTCCCCCCACCAATTCCAGGGGCCAGTTCTATGTTCCTTTCTATACGGGGCCCGGAGGATTCTATGACGGGGTCTCCCTGAACGACCTGATCACAGGCAAGGTACCTTCCTCCTACTATGCGGGGAAGATAGTCTTTATCGGACCTTACACCGTAGGTCTTCAGGACTCTTACTTCACGCCTATCGCCAGGGATGAGCAGATGTACGGTATCGAGTACCAGGCCAATGTGGCCCAGTGTTTCCTGGACGGTAATTACAGGGAAGAGATACCTGAGCCTTTGCAGCTGATCACTGTTTTCGCAGTGTGCGGGGCCTTCTTCTATATCTGCTTTAACAGAAAGCTCCGTTTCTCTGTAGTCCTCTGTGCTCTCTTTATCGGAGCGGGACTTTTCGGATCTTACCTTCTTTACGAGAACGGATATGTTACCCATGCCCTCTGGATACCGGTTGGAGTGTTTATCCTCTTCGTCGTATCCGTTGCAGTCAACTACTTCAGGGCGGCTGTGGCAAGACAGCAGGTCACCAGGACCTTTGAGAGATATGTGGCTCCCAATATCGTTTCCGAGATCTTGAAGGAAGGTACGGATGCCCTGAAGCTGGGTGGCAATAATGTGGATATCGCAGTCCTCTTCGTAGATATCAGGGGATTTACCACCATGTCCGAGAGGCTCTCTCCCGAGGAGGTAGTCTTTATCCTGAACCGTTATCTCACCATGACCAGTAACTGTGTCGAAAATAACGAGGGAACACTGGATAAGTTCGTCGGTGACTGTACCATGGCATTCTGGGGAGCTCCACTTCCTCAGGAAAATGCAGTCTATCTGGCGGCGAAGACCGCTATGGATATCGTTAAGGGAGCAGCGGAACTGTCCGCAGCCCTCAAGGAGGAGATAGGTGAGGAACTTAATGTAGGCGTAGGCGTCCACTACGGACCTGCCGTCGTCGGCAACATGGGTTCCGAGAGACATATGGACTATACCGCTATCGGAGATACGGTAAATACGTCCGCAAGACTTGAAGCGAATGCCCCTAAGGGCACCGTTTATATAAGCAGGACAGTAGCTGATAAGCTGGGAGACCTGGCAAAGACCAGATCACTCGGTGATACGGTAAAGCTCAAGGGTAAGGCCGAGGGCTTTGAGGTACTTGTCCTGGAATCTTTGGAGGAGATCTGAGATGCTTAGTTTTCTTGGGAGAGGATCGGCATTTGCCGATGAGCATAACTGCGCATTCTTTGTTGAAGGATCTGATCTTGTTCTTCTTGATTGCCCAATGACGGCATTTTTTAAGCTGAAGAAGATGGATCTTTCTTCCTATGAGAGGATCTATGTGCTCCTGACCCATACCCACGGGGATCACCTGGGCGGTACTGCCATGCTGATCGATTACGGCTGGTTCGTGACTAAGGTACCGGTGACGGTGGTTGCCCCTTCTTCTGAACTTAAGGAGGATCTTAAGTTCTTCTTTGAGAAGATAGAAGGATGCGAGGACAGGTGGTATGACCTGGTATGCGCGGAGGAACTTGATAAACCCTGGCTGGTGGAAGCTGTTCCCACTACCCATGCGCCCCAGCTCCCGGGAAAGTGTTTCGGATATGAGCTTCTTGTCCGGGGGAACAAAGTGGTCTATACGGGAGATACCAATACACTGGAACCCTTTATAGGGAGACTTGAGGCCGGATCTTATCTCTATACGGAAGTATCCGCATTTAAGACGGCGGTCCATCTTTATTGTCATGATATAATCTCTGATATAAAGCGGTTAACGGATAAGGGAGTCCGGGTGTATCTGATGCATCTGGATGACGAGAAGGTCATTGAGGAAACATTGAAAAGTACCGGGGCTTTGCTTGCGCCTCTGGTATCAGAAACTGAAGGAGAGAACAGGATGGATAATTCAGACGTTTTAAATGAGATCTATGATATAGCGGACAGGCTCTATGCCGATATGTGTTCCAAGGACACCAACGACCACGCTTTGCTGTTCGGTTATCTGACGGAACTGGGAAAGACCATTGTCGGTGCCGACCGTGCCAGCTTCTGGAAGTGGGATAAGAGGAATAAGACCCTCTGGACTACTTCAGCCACAGGAGTAGACAAGATCGTTATCCCCGATACCACAGGACTTGTCGGAAAGTCCTTAAGGCTTAAGAAGGTAGTGGTCACCAACGATCCCTATAACGATCCCGACTTTAATTCCGAAGTGGATAAGAAGACCGGATATGTGACCAAGTCCATCCTGGTGCTCCCCGTAGCAGATATAAACGGCGACTTCATCGGAGCATTCCAGCTCATCAATAAGGATGGGGATCAGGGATTCGACGAGAAGGAAGATGCCAGAAAGCTTTCCCTGGCCGCTCTTGTCTGCGGTATCGCCCTGGAGTCCGAGACATTCCTTGAGGAGTCCCACCATGACAAGCTCACAAAGCTCAAGAACCGTATGGGCTTCTATTATGACTTCTCCAAGAAGTACAACAAGTACCTTACGGGTGAGACGGATAAGCCTCTTTCCCTGTTCATCTGTGATATCGACAAGTTTAAGAGAGTTAATGATACCTACGGCCATAATGCCGGTGATGATGTGCTGGCCTTTACGGCAGGCCTTATCAATTCCGCCTGCGGCGAGAATGACTGCGCCTACAGATGGGGCGGTGAGGAGTTCATCATGATCATGAGGGATACGGATCTTATGGAAGCCGTGGAGAAGGCCGAGTATGTAAGGACTACTCTCATGAATTCCGATATCGATGCAGACGGCACCACCATCAGATGTACATTGAGCTTCGGTGTAAGACGTTTCGATCCTTCCCTGTCCATCGAAGAAAATGTTTCAGCCGCAGACGAGCATCTCTATACTGCAAAAGAGACAGGAAGGAATAAGGTGGTCTACTGATATGGATCTCAAAGAATACAAAGAATACAAGGTACGGCCCTCCGAATTCGAGTTCCGGGATCCTACAGAGGATGAACTGGAGTCCCTTCTGAAAAAAGATAAGCTCAAAAGGTTTGTAGCGATCCCCATGTTCATCCTGGTAGTGGGATTCTTCGGACTCATGTTCTTTCAGATGAGGGGCACCTTATCCCGTACGCCTGACACCTTTACCCTTATCTTTATAGGGATCTTCGCGGCTTTCTTTATCTTTTTTTTAGTGGGACTTATAAGGACTGTAATGCCTTCAGTCAACTACGAAGTCTGTGATGTGGTGGTGGTGGATATCACCGGAAATAACGAAGACGGTGACAACCAGGCTTCTGTCTGGTCAGAGCCGCAGCAGAAGTTTGCTTACAAAGTCCCTTCAGCTCTTATGAGAGGCAGGATCGGACAGGAGGCCCTTCTGGTCAAGAAGGTCAGAAAGCACGGAGGCGCCGCATATGTAGTCTATGATGCCGGTGATCCTCTTGGGATGATCATAAGAAGAGATGAGGAATAATAAAGATAACAAAAGACGGCTGATAAAGATATTAGCCGTCATATTATTTATACTGGTCGCCGGGTGGATCATATCCTGGATCCCCGGGACAACAGAACTTGAGATCGTCCCTGAGGGAAATGTCAGATGCGTCCTTATAACAGATCTTCATTCCTGCTATTACGGCAAAGATATGAAGACCCTGGTGAAGATGGTGGATAAACAGGATCCTGATATCATCTTCCTGTCGGGAGATATTTTTGATGACAAGATACCTGATGACAATACAAAAGACTTTCTTGAGCAGATCGCAGGAAAGTATATCTGTTTTTATGTCACCGGCAACCACGAATACTGGAGCGGCCGGGTAGATGAGATGTGTTCTTATGTGGACAGTCTGGGCATCACCGTCTTAAGAGGGGAATGTTCCGCCATTGAAGTCAACGGGAAGATTATAGATGTCTGTGGTGTGGATGATCCCACCTATATGGCGGATGCCGCCTGGAAGTCTCAGCTGGAGGTGGCCTGGGAAGGCACAACAGAAGAACACTATAAGATCCTTTTATCCCACAGGCCTGAGAAGGTGGAGGAATATGAAGAGTATGATTTTGATCTTATCCTTACAGGTCATGCCCACGGGGGCCAGATCATGATACCTTTCTTAAACAGGGGATTACTGGCACCGGACCAGTGGCTCTTCCCCAAGTATGTGAACGGGATCTATGAGATTTCAAATGGATCACAGATGATAGTTTCCAGAGGCCTTGCCAGGGAATCCACACCTCTCCCCAGATATTTCAATAATCCCGAGATGATAGTCTTCAATATCTGAATCCGCACATTTTCCGCAAAAACTGCTAAAATTTGCGGAAGTTTTTGCGCCGCGCAAAATTTTCCGCAAAAAATCACTTTTTGTGCGGAAAATGTGCGGATTCACACAAACTGCATCAAAAAATGCCTTTTTTTGATGAAAATGTGCGGAAACAAAAAAAGCCCCGCTTTGTGCGGGGCTTTCTTGTAGGAAGAAGTGATTTACTTTATGTTCTGCCTCCAGGTCTGGGGCTTGAACTCATTTATGATGGGCAGGAGCCTCTGGTCAACATTGATCTTAAGGACTGAGTTGAAGTTATTAGTTGCGATCATCTGACCTGCAAATCCTACGATGACTACGATCTCCTGATCGTTAAAGAACTTCCTTAAATTCTCGAAGATCTCATCAGATACGGATGTGGGATCCTTAACGATGGACCGGGCCAGATCAGCAAGAAGCTGCTCTTTCTCATCATATACGAGATTGTTGGGATCAAGGCCTAAGCCCTTAACGTCACTTATGAAGAAAAGCGAGCAGAGCTGGCATGAGTTTGTAGTAGAGATGGCGTGGGCATAAAGGATCGCATCCTTTTCGCCGATGACTTCCACAAGACGGTTCCAGGATGTGTACCATCCCATGTATGCGTCGTATGTAGCTGCGTCGTTGAGAAGACCTTTCTTCATGTTGGTGACAGCATTTCTGCCTGCCAGCTCATCATATCTTTCCTTCTCTGCGCCTGTTGTTTCGTTCTGTTCTACCAGTTTGATCCTTGCCATTTTTATGTTTCTCCTTTCGTATTTCAAAGTGCCAGTTTAAGCACAGTTATAAACTCTTCTTCGCCAAGGGGATAATAGTGTCCCACCTTGCCGTTTCTTGTTGCGCGCTTCGCCATCTTAGTGAAGTCTTTGTCAGTGATATCAAGTTCAGAAAGTCTTGTCTTTACATCCAGCTT
>JAGAFH010000040.1 GCA_017612755.1 Clostridiales bacterium | reverse complement strand
TTACATGCATGATCTTCACATGGATCAAATACGGTAAGCCCGATGTATCCATGGCCCTCAACGCATCACTTGCAGGTCTTGTAGCTATCACGGCTCCCTGCGACACAACAGATGCTTTAGGCGCTTCCATCATCGGTCTTGTTGCCGGACTTCTCGTAGTATTCGGCGTATGGCTCCTTGACAACGTACTTCATATCGACGATCCCGTCGGTGCTGTCGCAGTACATATGATGAACGGTATCTGGGGTACCATCGCAGTAGGTCTCTTCTCAACTGATTCCGTTCCCGGATATGCAGTTGCAGATGCAGCAGGAAACGTAATGACAGGTCTTTTCTATGGCGGCGGAGTAAAGCTCCTTGGCATCCAGCTCCTCGGTATGTTCTCAACAGCTGCCTGGACAGCAGTTACCATCACGGTAACATTCTTCGTCATCAAGAAGATCTTCGGTCTTCGTGTAACAGAGGAAGAAGAGATCACAGGTCTTGATGCTACAGAGCATGGTCTTCCTTCCGCATATGCAGGCTTCTCCATCATGGATATCACGAGAAACCTCATGGTCGAGAACGAGAATACAGATCTTGGTGTACCCGAGTTCTCAGAAGCATCCGAAGCCATCAGGAATGCTTCCGTACCTGTTATCAACAACCTGGTACCCGAAGCAGATACAGGAATACACAAAGTCGTTATCATTGCAAAGCTCTCACGTTACGATGCTCTGCGCCGCGCAATGAACGATGTGGGTGTTACGGGAATGACAGTTACCCAGGTCATGGGCTGCGGTATCCAGAAGGGTGCCGGAGAGAAGTACAGAGGAGTCGAGATCGACGCAACCTTGCTGCCTAAGATCAAAGTTGAAGTCGTCATCTCCAAGATCCCTGTATCACAGGTCGTTGAAGCAGCTAAGAAAGCTCTTTACACAGGTCACATCGGTGACGGTAAGATCTTCGTTTACAACGTAAGCCACGTTGTAAAGATCAGAACGGGTGAAGAAGATTTCGCAGCACTTCAGGATGTTGAATAAGCCGCACAAATAAACCCAAATACAGAAACGGGCCGTCTCTTCAGAGGCGGCCTGTTTCGTTGTCTTTTATCTCTCTTCGAACAGTTCTATCTCTTCCCCTAAAGGACCTCTGCAAAAACAGATCCTGGCCCTGAAGGTGGAGACGGTTATATCCTTTGGCTCTACAAAGACTTCATATCCGGCTTCAGCTATCCTCTTCGCCATCTCATCCACGCCTCTGACTGCCAGGGCAAAATGTCTTATGGCGCCTTTCTCCTCCGATCCCTCACCGTTATTCCAGATCTCAAGATAGGAGTTACCGATACCGAAGAAGATTCCTTCTTCCCACTCCGAGAAGACTTCCAGTCCCAGGATGTCCCTGTAGAAGGAAACTGTCTTTTGGAAACGGTCTTTATCTCCTGTCTTCATGGATATGTGATGGATACTTTCAACGCCGGTCCTGTCCTCATTTTCGAGGATGGAAAAGTACATCCTGCTCTGGTATCCGCCCTCCATATAGAAGTAATCCTTAAGGGTTCCGTTATATGTAAAGCCGCTCTTTTCGATGACTCTTCTGGAAGGGGTATTTACGGGCCTTACGCAGATCTGGACCTTATGAAGTCCCACTGTCTCAAGACCGAACTTCGTGACGGCTCTTGTCGCTTCGGTGGCGTATCCTTTTTTCTGGAAACCCCTGCCGATGCAGTATTCTATCTCTGCAAAATGGTTATGGGCATCCACCAGGAAAAAGGCGATCTGGCCGATGCACTCGCCGGATGATTTCTCGATGATAGCCCAGCGGAAATAAAGGCCGCTTCTATAGCCTCCGATGTAACTGTCCAGAAGTTCCCTGACTTCTTCCCGGGTCTTGTAGGAAGGCTCCCCGTACTTGTGCTGGACCTCGTCGTCGGAGACCCAGTTTCTCATCATGGAATCGATATCGTCATAAGTAAACTTTCGAAGAAGCAGTCTTTCCGATTCCACATCGATGGTTCCGCATTCATTCAGCATGCGCACGGAAGAAGTATCCTTCTTCTCATACTTCTTCATGAGCTCCGCTGCCTCAGATACCTCCACACACTTTGCGTAGCGGCCGGGCCACATGCTCTCGTTATAGAAACGGTATGTAGTCTCCGCATCCATATAAGGATTGGCTTTCGTGGAATTACAGAAAGCAGGAAGTATCATGTTAAGACCATACTCAAAACCACTCTTGACCGTTGCATCAACGCAGTAATCGGTCTGAAGCCCCACGGCGATAACAGTCTTTATATGCTTTGCCTCCAGGTACCGAAGAAGCCCGGTTGAATCGTGGAAACAGCTGTTCACTTTCTTATCAAAGACCTTCTCTCCCGGAAGGGGCGCGAAAAGATCATATATCTCAAAAGCCTCGTCCCCTTGGGAAAAGCCGGAACCCTCACCGTCGTCGTGGCGCACATGGATGACCTCCACGCCGCTTCGACGGGCAATCTTCAGAAGATAAGACACATTGTTCTTAAACTCTTCAAAAGCAAAGAGCCTTTCATCAGTAATACCTTTTTGAATGTCTATCAGAAGTAAGATCATACTAGCTCCTTATGTAAAGAATAAACCGAATATTATGCTGATCAGTGTCCAGAGGAAGGAACCGATGATCGGAAGAAGGAAGAATGCCGCGATGACCCCCAGGATGATAAAGAGGATCTTGTAGGACTTGGGATAAGTCCCGTCGATAAGTCCGTTCTCACCGTTTATCACGATCCTGTAGATCTGCCCCTTATACTTAAATGCCGCCTGCCAGACAGGACACATAACATACTTGAAAGTAACATTTTCGAACTTCGGGGACAGCAGCAGCTTATTGTCTACCGCATCCGCGCTTTCATAACGCCTTATATCGTTTCTGACCTCCTTGAGGAACCTGAGCTTAAACTTTCCCCAGGCTTCATCGAGTCCCACGGAATACCTCTCTGCCGAGAAGCCTCTGAGATAGTCGGGAATATAGGGCTTGGCATCCCCCGTATAATAATTGAGCACCCGGCGGTTAAACCCTTTGTCATCCACAAGTCTTCTGGAACCCGCCACCAGGGCATCATCTATTGACTTTCTGAAGGTACCACTCTTCTTTTTCCATTTTGTATACTGACCGTCCCCGTCAGAATACGTATATCCGAACTTGCCGGAATACTCAGTGGTAGTATCGCAGTCAAAGGTCCAGATGGGAATATAGACACCGTCAGGATCTTTAAGCCTTGCATTGTTCTTAAAGTCCGATGGGCAGAAGATCTTGGTCTTGATCCAGTTATTGAACACCCCTATGGCTCTTTCCCTGGTGACCGCAAAAGGAATAACGGCCTGGGGCGCCATGACTCCTTCCGAATCATCTACGGGAAGCACAGTAGTAGAACCGCAGAAAGGACATCTGCCGGCTATCTGAAGATCGTCATTTACTGTCTCGGCACCGCAGCCCTGACATCTTACGATCTTGGTGGTCACCCCCCAGTCATAGCTTGCTCTCTCCTTTGCAGAGTCAAAGGAGATCTCCTCTACAGTGGCTTCCGGGTTCTTTTCGATCTCACCCTTAAAGCCGCAGAACTGGCAGACCATTCCCTCATATTCGGGATCGTAATACATAACGCCGCCGCAGGACGGACACTTTTTCTCAGCCATGATCTATCCTCCCCTGATGCCAATTATATCAAAAGTATCAGAAAAGTATCGTTTG
>JAGAFH010000039.1 GCA_017612755.1 Clostridiales bacterium | reverse complement strand
TGATCGTATTGGAATAGACTACATCAGCAACAGATCCGTCATCAGCAAAGAAGTAGTAGTCAAATGAAATGGAATTTGAATACGTAGAACTGTCTGAAAGCCTAACGGAGAAAGCGATCGTGTCGGCATTTGTCGTATATGTCATACCATCCATGCAGTACTGATACTGGTTCCCGGATGCATCTGTGTAACCGTAGTCCCACCAGCCTGCTTCAAGCTGGTTGTCAGCTGTGATGCTGATAGCGTCAAAGAAATCCTGGTCGTAGTAGCTTACGAAGTTTACATCATCAAAGAAGACCTCGTCAGGATCAGAATAAGCTGCGGGATCCGTAGGCTCCGGGGCAACACCACCGGATGATGATGCTGTGACCGCTACAGTTGCTGTCTCGCTTGCAAGAACGTTGTCGTTACCGTCATAGAATGTGATGGTGTACTCGCCTTCAGGAAGGTATCCGTCAGCGGTGAGCTCTGCACCCTCGTCAGAACCATAAGAACCCCAGCAGAGGGAGTCAGAACCTGTATATACGACCTGACCTTCATATTCAACAGTGTAATAGACCTCAGAAACGTCAGCTGTGTAGTCATAGTTCAGGTCAAGCTCGATCTTATATGCATTCTCGTAATAGCCGGTTGTAGAATCATCTGCCAGCCACCATGTGGTACCTGTGATGGAATCAGCGAGATTAGAAGGGAACTCGGGCATGATCGCAAAGAAGTCATAGATCTCAAGAACATCCTCATAGTTCTTAACGAGCCACTCTTCGTCATCAAGCTCGAACTTGATCTTAACGGACTTCTCCACTGTCTCGTCGGTATCCTTGATAGCAGATGCAAGAGTATCGGCGTCAGTCATATTGGCCTCATCCTCCATAACTGCCTCATAATCAGCATAAGTGAATGTTACCTCTACTTCACCCTCGCCGTCTTTTGTGGATGCCTCTACAGACTCCTCATCGATCTCATAGGCCAATGTGTCTGCAATTGCCTCGATAACAGGCTTCTCGTCACCAACGATGATCTCGTAACCCAGCATCTGGGAGAGAAGGTCAGCCTCATCATCATCAAAATCCGAAGAAAGATCTACGATCTTGTCGGCGTCAAGGTCTGTAATTGCCTTGGCATAAGTGTCTGCAGCATCAAGGACTTCCTCGCCTGCCTTGTCGGCACAGCCAGCAAGAGAAGCTGCCATGGAAAGCGCTACCGCAATAGATACGGCTTTTTTCATGCTTGTCTTCATATATACCTCCTTATCAATTCCTTTTTATGGACTAAAGGAATTATACACTAATGCATTAAAACCTTACAATCAGCCAAAAGATTGAAAAAACACATAGCAAATTGAAGAAAATTTATTATATAATAATAAAGAATTCGATTTGTGATATTAACGGAGACCAGATATGTCCCAGATCCCTCACATTCTTTTATGTGACGACGATCCCATCGTCCACGAGTCCTTAAGGCTCTACATCGAGAACGAGCATTATACCCACTCTGACGCCTATGACGGAGCGGAATCCCTGAAGAAAGTCGAAGAAGATAAGCCCGATCTTATCCTTCTTGATGTGATGATGCCCGAGATGAGCGGCCTTGACGTATGCCGTGAGGTCAGAAAGACCCACTCCACCCCCATCATCATCCTCACTGCCAAGGGCGAGGAGATAGACAGGGTATTAGGTCTTGAGCTTGGAGCTGACGACTATATCGTAAAACCCTTCTCTCCCAGAGAAGTCGTGGCCAGGATCAAGGCTGTCCTCAGAAGAACAGCTGATTCTGCAGAATCCCTTTCCATCCTGAGATTTGAAGGTCTCGAGATCAATATGGACAACTATACCGTCAAATCAAAAGGCGAGAATATCGCTTTTACTCCCAAGGAAGTTGAGATCCTGTATCTCCTCGCTTCCCATCCCGGCCAGGTTATGGGCAGGGATCAGATCCTGGGACTTATCTGGGGCAACGACTATAACGGCGATCCCAGAACAGTTGATACCCATATCAAGAGGATCAGGCAGAAGATCTCATTCCCCGGCGCCCCCTGGTCTATCCAGACTGTTTACAGCGTCGGTTATAAATTCGAGGTCGGTGGATGATCCGAAGCCGCAACAGTTCGCTCCTTAAGAGAACAGTAGCACTGGTCTTGGGAGCCTTGTGTGCTTCAACGGCTTTCTCTACACTGGCCTTTGTTTTTGCGGGAAGAAATGCCGCATTTAATGAAGAGGTCACCAAAAACTACGAGCAGACCGTAAAAGCCGCCGAACTGGCCTCTGAAATACCTTACTCCGATACTGACGGAGTCAATCTCTTTATGACAGGAGTATCGGATATCCTGGACAGGAATGTCTATCTCGTCGATGAAAACGGTTTTGTCGTCTACCCCAAAGATCCCCTTACGCTCGATGATATCGAACTTCTGGAGATCGCCCGTGACAGATTCGGCGATACGGAATACGATCCCCTTAATTCATTGTTCATAGACGATATCGAGGGAAGCATGAATAAGATGATGATCATGCGCCATCCCGTGAATTTTGACGAGGGAACATACTATATCGTCACCGTAGACGTGGTCAATGAAAATAATGACGTTATATCCGTCTACGTAAATATCCTCCTTCTCTCTACCCTGGCAGCCGCTCTTACCATGATAGTCCCGGTGGTCCTCGTAGTCACAAGGATCGTACGTCCTATCCAGGAGATAAATGAAATAGCCAAGGAATACGGAAAAGGCCACTATGAACTAAGGGCGGATGAATCGGATCCGGGTGAGGTAGGAGAACTGGCTGCTTCCTTTAACTCCATGGCTGAAAAACTTTCAAAATCCATTACAGAGCTTACCGTAGAACGTAACAGGCTGGAAGATATCGTAAATGTCAGCACAGAAGGCATCGTCCTTTTCAACGAGCACGGTGAGCCTACTGTAACCAACAATTCCATGAACACTCTCTTTTCGAGGGTCACAAAGAAGAACCTTTTCACCGAGAGGCTCCAGCTTATCCCCTTCGACGAGGTCTGGAACGGAGTCGATACATGTATAGCAGATAAAGAGACAAAAGAGCTGATGGTAGAGGGGCCTGACTATGCGTACCAGGTAACTATCCTGCCTAAGATAGACACGGACAACAAGGAAAAATGTATAGGAGCTACCGGATTCTTCCGTGATATTACAGAGGAGTCTAAGCTGGAAAGAACAAGGAAAGACTATGTTGCCAATATCTCCCATGAGCTCCGCACTCCCCTTCAGACCCTCAGAGGCCTTATCGAGCCCCTGGCTGACGGAATGGTAAGAAACGAGGAGGACCGTCAGAGATACTACAACATCATCCTTAACGAGACTCTTCGTCTCTCCAGACTGATCGATGACATGCTGGAGCTTTCCAAGCTTCAGTCCAGGACCCTGGCCTTCAAGACATATCCCTTTGATGTCAATACTCTTCTTTCGGAGTTTGAAACAAAGTTCCGTCCCGTTATGAAGGACGCCCAGCTGAACTTCAAGGTAATGTTCAACACAGGTAAGCTCCCTACGGTAATCGGAAATCCTGACCGAGTCGAGCAGATCCTGGTCATCCTGATAGACAACGCAAAGAAATATACTGCTCCAGGCGGATCAATAACCATATCTGCGGAATATAACGAGATGATCAACAAGGTTATGATCTCAGTAATCGATACAGGGCAAGGTATCCACGAGTACGATATCAACCATATCTTCGACAGGTTCTTTAAAGCAGACCGTGCAAGAGGCAAGAAAGGCACAGGTCTCGGTCTTTCCATTGCCAAGGAGCTTCTTGCCTACATGGGCGAAGACATCACCGTTGAGAGCGAATACGGCAAGGGGACCACTTTCACCTTCACTTTAAAGCGCGCCGAGACAAATACCTGGTTCTGATATGGAAGACGATAAGATCCGGCTCAATAAATATATATCCTCCACAGGTTTCTGCTCAAGAAGAGAGGCAGACCGTCTTATCGAAGAAGGAAAAGTGACTGTAGACGGTGTTATTGCAGATCTGGGCACCAGAGTATCCGAAGGCCGGGAAGTTATGGTAGAGGGAAAAACTCTGGTCCCGGAAAACAGGAAAGTTTATCTGGCCCTTCATAAGCCATTAGGGATAACCTGCACTACCGATACAAGGGATCCGGACAACATCATAGATTATGTAGGTTATAAAGACCGTATCTTTCCTATAGGAAGGCTGGATAAGAACTCCTCAGGGCTCATCATCCTTACAAACGACGGGGACATAGTAAACAGGCTACTGCGGGCCGAATACGGTCACGAAAAAGAGTATGAAGTGCGAGTAGACAGAAAGATAGGTCCGGGCTTTAAAGAAGAAATGGAAAAAGGCATCCCTTTGGAGGAGATGACCACCCTTCCCTGCACCGTTACCGTCACCGGAAACCACACTTTCAGGATAATCTTAAAGCAGGGACTTAACCGCCAGATAAGAAGGATGTGCGACTATCTGGGATACCGGGTCGTAAAGCTTAGAAGGATAAGGTTCAACAACATAAAGCTGGACGGCATCAAATACGGTGAATACAGGATGCTTACAGAAAAGGAAGTAAAGGAACTTCAGGGATCCTGATATCAGCCCTTGATAAGCTTAAGTTCCATCGTCTCCCTGTATTCCACATTTTTCTTCAGAGGAAGATTCGTTATATTGTTTCCCGTTCTCTCGATCTCCTTTGAACAGAAGTCTATAAACAGCTCGCAGAAGTCGTTCTGCATGAGAAGCTCCTCATGAAGATATTCATTCATCTGCTCAGGGGTAAAGGGCAGCACCGTGAACTCGAACCTGTCGCTGTCAGTATTTCCCTTTCCTCTCGTAAACCTTAAGATATCTCCCAGGCCGGAGTAGAGCTGCATAGCCTTTGTATCAGTATGGGAACTGTTCTCGGAAGGCCTTGCATAAGGATGGTATATCTTATCTGCTCCGGCAGTATAAAGGCCGAACCTGGTGGCATTCTTTCTGTCATAATAGGATTCACCGGGGCCTCTTCCGTACCAGGTACAGAGCATATTATCCTTTACCACATGAACGCGGAGACCGTAGCGGACCATGTCATATCTGGGAGTGAAGGCCAGAGTGATCCTGAGAGTATCAGACTTAGGAACTTCATATGCAACTACGATCTCCCCCTTCATGGCAAAAGACTTATATCTTGATATGAAGGTAAAAACATCGTCCTTAACGCCATAGGAAGAACCTACGAACTCAAGGGACTTCTGGATCTCTTCATAGTCGCTTTCCTTGGAGAAGATGGTCTTGGCAAGGACGAAGCTCCTGTCTGTCCTGTCTATGTTTGACGGACAGCGGTAGAAGCTGGGAAGGAATCCTCCTTTGAGGAAATCACTTCCTCCGATCCTGATGCCGCTGACAGAACCGGTCTTTCTGTCAAATGATATCTTCATGGAATCATTGCCTACAGTGATAGCCTCAGGAACGGCAAATATCTCGAATCCGTTGATTATCTCGGAAACATTGATCTCAGATGCAGTATCAGGCTGAAATCCTATAAGGGAGTTATCCTCCACTACTGTAGTCAGGCCGTCGGAAACCTCTCCCTCCGGCAGTACCGGTACAGAAGGATCGCCGGGAGCCAGGGCGGGATCTTTACGAAGTGAAACAGGATTTCCGCACTCCTCAGACAGCACATCCTGATAGAATGCCGTCTCGAATCCCTCATTTGCATAATAAGTGTCGGAAGCCAGCTTGAGACTGACGTCAAAAACGATCTCATGAGACAGGGAATTCATATACATCTCTATTAGTTCAGGCTTTCCGTTGGCCCAACCGTCATCAAGATATCTTCCGTAATCTATGGGGAATCTTAGGGTCCTGGTACCGTAAGGCTCTATCTCATTGATATTGCCCTTACCTGTCATAACGGTATTGCCTCCCAGAAGGATACGCCATTCCAGGACGAGCTCGGGGATGTAGGCAAAAGGATGAAGGTTACGAAGGGTCAGGTTCATAGGATCATCCTGTGAAGCAAAGATGCTTATGTCACTGCATTGTCTTCTTATATCAAGATAGATGGGATGGGGGTCCCTGTCTGCGCTGACGATGCCCTGCCCTATGCTGCTGTTCTCTTTCTGCTTACCGCCTACAAGGTCCGCATGGTGGATCCACTTGTAATCAGCCATGTCATCCGGGAATCTTGTTCTTCCGGGAACTGTATCGAAAAGGTTATTACCTGTCTTATTCTTTGAGAATAAACTCTTTCTGTCCAAGCACAGATCCTCCCAGGGTCCGAATACAAGACCTGCCTCACCGGGCATGGGAACAAGATCCGATACCTTAAGATCATAGTCAGTAGAAACATACCAGGGTCTCGTGTCATCAACGACCTTAAGAGAAGCTTTGACCTTGCCGCACTTAACAGCATCAAATCCGTAACTTCCCATCCCCCACATGATGATACAGGGATGGTTCATACAGGACTCAACATAATCGGTCATCAGTCTTCTGTCGCTCTCTGCAATAACGTAGATACCATACTGGTCACAAAGGTTAAGGAATACGTCATTCAGAGGGAATCCCTGACCTATGACGCCGTTTATCCCGCATCTCTTCATCAGGATGATATCGTGTCTGTATGTCTCTATGGGAACGCATATTCCGCCGGAAGGATCGAACTCGAAATACCTTACCAGCTTTAATGTCTCAGGTCTGTCATTGATATGGAATCTGTCGTGCATGATCTCGACGGATCTGAATCCGAATCTCTTCTTCTTGGCACATATGACTCCGCCCTGGGAATCCAGAAGCTCAAGGACCAGATCATACTGTACAGGCGTTGCATCAGACCACTGGAGCACATCGAGAGCTACCAGCTCAACTGCATCCGTGATGGTTTCGTGGGTGTCAATGGTACCGCCAGCCTGGGACTGGATATTTATCTTGGCATAGGGCATCTTGTACGGATCATACTCAGCCCTGGCCTCTACGATGCTGACTTTGATGTTATAAGGCATCACATAGTCAGTGTGATTTCTGAGCTTAAAATCAGCCTTGACCATATAATCGCCTCTGGTGACCTTGGCCATAGCCTTCTTCTCGGTAGCAGTATCCGTGGTAAGCTGGTTTACATAAGCTGCAGGGACATCTGATATCTTTATGTGAAGATTGGAGATCTCAAGAAGAGGTTCAGTTACTATATGGACCGGTCTGAAGATACCGGAAAAGCCATAGTTCATGATCTCCTTTATGATCTTTCCGTTTCCGTCCCTGTCCCATCTGTTGACAAGGATGGCAAGCTGGTTGACACCGGGCTTGGCACTGTTGGAAAGAAGGAGCCTTTTGTGGGTCAGGACAGAATGGGATTCAGTCTGAAGCTGGCCGTTAAGATAAACGTTGAAGCTTCCGCATATGCCGGAGACCTCCAGATAAATAGCCCTGTCTATATCCTCAGGGGAGAATACAACACTGGTCCTGTATATTCCCACCTCATCAGAATCTGCATCATTTGAATGGAGAAGGAGCTTGTCACTGATGGACTCCTCTCCCCTTTTTGCTATCTTCTCAAGTTCCTCAGGATAATTATAAAGAAGATTCTGGGGCAGACCATATCCTTCCGTCTGCCATGTGGAAGGCACATTTATAAGGTCCCACTCCGAATCGTCAAAAGACTGGGACTCAAAACCGAAAGGGATCTCCCCCTCAGAATGAGCAAGGAAGAACTTCCATGTAGACAGTTCCTTCCTGAAAGGAGATTCTACAAGACCGAACTCCGGAAGTTTCCTGTCCTTATATATGTAATCGAACGACTCATAAGGTAAAAAGCCGTCGTTGGCATATTCAAATTTCATATGACCATCCTGCGCCTATAATAATTTATTTTATATTAGCAGATATTTTCCGTCAAAAAGTTTCATAGATGTTACATCTTATTGGGCAATATTTCGGTAATTTTGTACTTATGTATGTCCTGGAAGGACACCCGCTTGGACATTTTAACCTGTTTATGTATTCGTAGATGTCCAGACGAGACATCAGTTAGGACATTTCAGGCGGTTTATGTCCCTGGAGATGTCCTATCAAGACTAAGGCAAGGACATTTCAAGTATAAAGAAAGGGCTGCCCCGAAGGACAGCCCTGATATTCTTTATTCAGTAAGATCTTACTTAAAAAGGCTGATGTTCCTGATGATAGGAGCAAGAGTGTTGGCAACTGTTGACATCATCTTGATGAAGATATCAAGGGCAACGCCTACAACGTCCTTACGTGTGTCACCGATGGTGTCACCTGTAACGGATGCCTTGTGGGCTGCTGATCCCTTGCTGTGGCCTTCCAGCTGCTCACTCTCGATATACTTCTTGGCATTATCAAAAGCACCTCCGGAGTTACCCATGAAGATAGCTCTGGGGATCGCAACGATCGTTGCGCCGACGAGAAGTCCGCCTACGAACTGTACGCCAAACATAAGGCCGCCCACGATGGGGATAACGATGGCGAGAAGCGAAGGAACTACCATTCTCTTGATAGCCTCACGGGTTGCCATCTCGATCATCATGTTGTAATCGGGCTTAGCCTTGCCTGCAAGGACTTCATCAGTCATCTGCTTGTCTCCCACATCAGCCATGATCTTGGCTGCATCGATGGTGTTATCAGTAAGCATAGCACTGAAGTACTCTACAAGAGCACCACCGATAAGGCCGCCGGCAACGACTACGAAGGAAGCGAAGTTAAGTGTAAGTTCAGCACCCACCTCGGAATAGTTACCTACATAAGCGACTATGAGGGAAACTGTAGCGAAAGCGGCAGATCCGATAGCAAAGCCCTTACCGATAGCAGCTGTTGTGTTACCTACAGCATCCAGCTTATCTGTGATCTGACGTACTTCGGGAGGAAGGTGGCAGGCCTCGGAAAGTCCGCCGGCATTATCGGCGATAGGTCCGAAGGCGTCGATGGAAACTGTAGCTCCAACGAATGCCAGCATTCCAAGAGCAGATACGGCGATACCGTAGATACCGCAGATGAATCCGGAAACTACAAGAGCCACACCGATGATAAGGATGGGGAAAAGACAGGATCTTGATCCGATGGCATCACCCTTCGTAACTACGAAAGCCTCACCCTCAGGGCAGATCTCAGCCAGCTCCCTTGTAGGAGTATATTCTGTGGAAGTGTAATATTCGGTGATCATACCAATGGCAACGCCTGATACGATACCGCAGATGGAAGAGATCCAGGGGGATACCCATCCGAACTTGAACTCATCATAAAGGTCCATACCGCCGAAGAGCAGATAGCAGGCAGCTCCGCCAAGAACGATCGTGATACCTGCAGAGATCCAGGTAGCAAGATCCAGTTCCTTGGAAGGGTTGTCGCTCATCTTCTTAAAGTTGGCGATACCAAGACCGATAAGGCATCCGATAAGGCCTGCACAGGCAAGGATGATCGGGAATATTATCGTGGCATTGAATGTTGTCTCAGAGATACTCTCGTTTTCAGCGTGGATAGCTGTCTGGTAAAGGGTAACAGCGATCATGATCGTAGCTGCCATGGTAGCTACAAAGCTCTCCAGAAGGTCGGAGCAGTTACCTGCGATATCGTTAACATTATCACCGATGAAGTCAGCGATGGTGTTAGGGATACGGCTGTCATCCTCAGGAAGGTCATGACGGATCTTACCAAGGATATCGGAAGATATGTCTGCAGCCTTAGTGTAGTTACCACCTGCAACACGGTTGAACATAGCAACGATAGAGCATCCGAGGGAATATGTGGATATCCTCATGATGGTGGGATTACACTGGAGATTTATAAGAACACCTGATCCTGTTGCATCGTGCTTAACGCCGCTGATGAGAAGGATACAGACAAGTCCCAGCATACCGAAGGCCTGAACTGCAAGACCGCTGATGGAGCCGCCGCAGAGAGCGACCTTAACTGTCTCACCGATGGAAAGTGTCTCACGCGCTTTGTTGGAAGTGCGGACATTTGCATAAGTAGCAGATCTCATACCGAGAACACATACCGCAGAACTCATGGCAGCACCTACAATAAACGTGATACCTGATGTCTTCTCGATGAAAAGCGTGAAGACCAGAGCGAGAGATGCGACTACAGCAATGATACCTTTGAATTCCGTCTTAAGGAATGTAACGGAACCGGAACGGATGATCCCGGAAAGTTCGATCATATCAGGTGTACCTTCAGGCATCTTCTTGATCTTGAAGAAGTTGGCAAAAATGTATGCCATAGCCAGAAAACACACACCTAACACGACCACTAAAACGATGGTGTTGTTACTGAACATTCAAGCCTCCTGTAAAAAGTTAAATGAGATTTAAAAGATTTTGAAAAAACAAAACCTTGAAAATTATAGCATAGTTCACCCCTCTCTTCGGTCTTTTTGTATTGGTGAACAGGGCCAAAAACACCCCGTATATTTAGTTAATCCGCATAAAAAAGCCCCACTCCTTTCCGGGAGCGGGGCTTTAGTCATTATCACGCTGTCACAACTTTGGGACCTTTCCGTCCTTAAAGACAGTCATCATCTCATTTGTAAGGCTCAGCTCGTCGGGCTGCAGCTCTACTTCTTCCCTGCTCTTCCACTCGGCTACCGACAGTTCCGACTCATCCATATGTATCTCAGTTGAGCCGTCAACCTCGCAGAAAAAGCCTGCAAGAAGATCGTCCGCGATTCCCCAGGGCTGGGACCTGTAATACCTGATATTCTTTACCTTGAGGCCTGCCTCTTCCATGACTTCCCGTTCAACAGTCTGCTCCAGTGTTTCACCGATCTCAGTAAACCCTGCCACAAGAGCATAATATCCTATGCTCCTGCCGTTATATTTAGTGACCAGGAGCTTGTCATTCTCCCTGTCAATAACGCCGACTATAACCGCAGGAACTACCCTCGGATAAATGATATTGCCACAGTGATCACATGTGATCGCCCTTTCCTTTAAACTCCTGCCCGTTTTCTGTCCGCATCTGCCACAGAAACAGTTGTTCCTGTACCAGGACCAGAGCTGCTTTGCCGTGTAGACCGCAAACAGTTCTTCCTTAGAAACTTCGCCGCTGTATCGAAGTTCCCTTATCCTCCGGCAGCTGAATCCGTCCGGATAAGTGAGTAATTCATCTTCAGGAAGAAAAAAGGAAAGATCATCAATGGAGAAAAGATAGGTCAGGTCTTTTCCGGTAAGTCCAAGTTCTGATACGGAGGGAAGCTCTGTTCCGAAAAGCACTCCCTCATCTGTGAAGTAAACTGCCTTATCAGATCCTGAAGCTTTCCTGTCAGGTTTATAAGTGATGTCCATCCTGTGCGGAAAAATGTCCTGTATCATACAAATAAAGATTATAACCCAATGCCCTTAATTATCAAATCATTCCTTTCTTTTATATTGAGCGAACCATATAAGTCCCAGCATCAGTGACAGCGCAGATGCGCCTGCTCCAAAAGCACGTAAAACGATGTTTGTCTTTTCGCCAGTAGCAGGAATATCTGTTTTCTCAGGTGTACCGACGGTCACAGTCTGGCCCGCAGCCTCTATATCCGCATGGAAGCCCACCTCATGTCCGTCCCTGTACATATATTCAAAGCAGACTATATCTTCGCCGGCCAGATCAGCTGCATTGAACGTAAAACATATCTTTACCATCCCGGAGGCTTCATCAGGAGTAAAGGTCATGGTAGTTGTCGTTATCTCTTCCTGTGTCTTTTTATCGATAAGCGTTCCCGTCAGTTCATATTCAAGTCCCGGTATAAGACCTTTGTAGAATACGTTGTCGGAGATGGTGACCTCCTCTTCCGGATCTATGGTCTTTTCCCCGTTTTCGGAAAGAGTAGTGGTAACTATTGACCGCCCGTTCACAAACAGTCCGTCCCCTGTATCAAGTTCCCCGTATCCTTTATTGTCTATGACGACAGAAAGCACATCAGTAGTGATCTCAAACGGATACAGGTTGGGATCTCTTTCGTACCCTTCCGGAGCCCGGACTTCACAAAGAAGATATCTCTGTCTGGGAATAAAGGTCATGGTGTAGATACCGTCACCGTTATAGTCTTCCATTGAGGAATAGAAGATGTCATTTCCTCCCAGCTGCCCGTCACCGTCACAATCGATCCAGACATCAAAGACTGCTCCCGGAAGAGCTGTCTGATGATCAGCCTCATCCACTTTGTAAAGGGTAATGTCACCGTAGCAGGTATTAGTGACGCTGTCGAAGCCTTCATCCGTTATATCGACCACCTGTCCGTCATACCTGATGGAAGCTTCATATATCACGTCAGAGCCCACAAACCCCTCGGGAGATACTGTCTCTTCCACAAAGTAATCGCCCCAGGGCAGATCTCTTAAGTAGTATTCTCCGGTCTCCTCCTCTGTCATAGTCCCCATGATATTCCAGTCTTCATCGAAAACAGTGAAAACAGCTCCTGTCAGCTTGTTATCCGGATAAAGCTCGTCTGTCTTGGTTATATGAATAGCTCCCCTGCACCTGTTTGTGATACCGACAACAATATCTTCAGCGGAAAAACCGGGAGCCATGGTATCCGGCCTGTCGATAACTACTGTCACGTATTCTTCAGTGACCGAGAAGCCTTCAGGGGCAACAGTCTCGACTATAAAATATGTTCCTGCCCTGAGCGGCTCAGTAGTGACGTAGTATCCGCTGCCTTCTTCGATGCTCACTTCTGCCATGGTATTCCCGTCAAAAGAACAGGCGGTCAGGTCTTCTCCTTCTTCGAAAACACCGCTGCCGTTTGTATCCCCGTAGATCTCAAATGCTGCACCTGTAAGATAATGTTCTTCATCATCCTCATCGGTCTTGACGATCTTAAGGAAGGCACTGTAAGGAGTATCTTCTACATTGACCTCATATTCCTGTCCCCTGCTGACAGTTATAGGGAACATGGCTTCGTTTATATAATATCCGTCAACAGTTTCAGCCTCGGCCACGATATAACAACCGGCCTCAACGTTATCGAAAACTATCTGTCCGTCCCCGTCATCATCTGTAAGCCTGATAAGATCATATGACTCATCCTCATCCAGGACTCCGTTCCCGTTAAGATCCCTGTAAAGATCAAAAGATGTTCCTCCTACGGAAGATCCTGTCCATCCGTCAGTCTTGTTCACAGTGATCTGAGCTCTTATGCTGTTTACTGCAGTCACTTCCTCATAACAGTCAGGAGACGATGAGGTCAGATGCACCAGTTTATTTCCTTCCGAAGTCTGTCCCCCCTCATAGCTGCAGACAAAGAATGCCGGGGTCTGCTCTTCGATCTCATACCATCCGTAGGGGAGATCTTCGACTTTTATGGTACCGTCATCTGCCGTCACATATGAACCCACATGATATCTGGGAGCCGAAGTCTCTTCAAAAGCCGCACTGTTTCCTCTGTAGTACAGGTCGAAAGTGATACCGGAAGGCTCATTATCCTCAGAGATCTTGTTGATCACCAGTTCCGCTTCATCTCTGACATTTGTACAGGAG
>JAGAFH010000001.1 GCA_017612755.1 Clostridiales bacterium | reverse complement strand
TACTGTCCTTTCTGCCGTAAGCACACGGTTCACAAGGAGACAAAGTAATATACTGTTTTTCTTTTAAAGAGGTATCGTAATGGCCGCAAGTAAGGACAAGAAAAAGAAGAATATCTTTCAGCGTATAGCCCAGACCTTTAAGGATGTGCGCCAGGAACTCAAGAGAGTCGTATGGCCCTCCAAGGATAAGCTCAAGACAACATCCGCTGTTGTTCTTGTTGTTATTGTATTCTTTGCTATCTACCTTTCCATCATCGGAACAGGTGGACGCTGGGTACTTGAGAAGATCGGATTCTATGATCAGGTCGATCCTACAGAGACAACAGCAGCTGTTGAGGAGTCTCCTGTTGCAGGGGATCCTGTAGTTGTTGAAGATACTGATGTAGCTGAGGATACAGACGTAGCTGAAGACACAGACGTAGCAGAGGACACTGACGCACCTGAGGAGACATGATATGGCAGACGAGATGAGCGCCAACAACGAAGCTAAGTGGTACGTTGTTCATACATATTCAGGATATGAGAATAAAGTAAAGACGATACTCGAGAAGACTATCGCCAAGCGCAATATGCAGGACATCATCCAGGAGATCGCCGTTCCCACAGAGGACGTAGTCGAGATCAAGGATGGTAAGAAGAAGGTCGTCGCACGCAAGAAGTACCCCGGATATGTTTTCGTTAAGTTCGTAAGTAACTTCGAGACATTGAAGGCAGACGAGGAGCCTTCTACAGCAGATAAGGAACTTTGGTATCTTATCCGCAACACAAGAGGCGTTACCGGATTTGTAAGCACAAACCCCAATAAGCCCCTTCCCATTACGGACAGCGATCTTGCTTCCATGGGAATCGCAACGGACTGGGTTCCCGATGTGGATTACGACATCGGAGACACTATCCGCGTTATCTCCGGACCTTTCGCAGACAGCATATGCGTGGTAGAGGAGATGAACTACGAGAAGCAGCAGGTAAAGGTAAAGCTCTCCATGTTCGGAAGAGAGACACCTGTATATCTCGATTTCACACAGGTCGAAAGGATCTGACGAAACGCTTATCGGATGCATTTGCATCACTGATAATAAATATTATTTGGGAGGTGGCCAAAGATGGCTAAAAAAGTAGCAGGTTACATTAAGCTTCAGATACCTGCAGGAAAAGCAACACCTGCGCCGCCGGTAGGACCAGCTCTTGGACAGCACGGTATTAACATTGCCCAGTTCGTCAAAGAGTTCAATGAGAGAACAGCAAAGGATGCAGGTCTCGTTATCCCCGTAGTTATTACGGTATACGCTGACCGTACATTCTCTTTCATTACAAAGACTCCTCCGGTACCGGTACTTCTGAAGAAGGAGTGCAATATCGAGAGTGGTTCAGGCAGACCTAACACTCAGAAGGTTGCAAAGGTTACATTTGAGCAGTGCAAGAAGATCGCAGCGATCAAGATGCCTGACACAAATGCAGCTTCTATCGAGGCTTGTGCCGAGATGGTAGCAGGAACAGCAAGATCTATGGGTATCACCGTAGAGAGAGACTGATAAGGAAAGGAGATCAATATGAAAGCTGGTAAGAGATATACAGAGCTTAAAAAGCTTGTTGACAGATCAGTTGCCTATGATCCTTCCGAGGCAGTCCGCCTTGTACAGGAGACAGGTAAAGCTAAGTTTGACGAGACAGTAGAACTTCACGTTCGTCTTGGTGTTGACTCCAGACACGCTGACCAGCAGGTCAGAGGTGCTGTAGTCCTTCCTCACGGAACAGGCCGTACAAAGAAGGTTCTCGTTTTCGCCAAGGGCCCCAAGGCTGATGAGGCTAAGGAGGCAGGTGCCGAGTATGTAGGTGCCGAGGATATGGTCGAGAAGATCACAAAGGAAAACTGGTTCGACTTCGACGTCGTAGTTGCAACTCCCGACATGATGGGTGTCGTAGGACGTCTCGGTAAGGTCCTTGGTCCTAAGGGACTTATGCCTAACCCCAAGTCCGGTACAGTTTCCATGGATGTCACAAAGGCAATCAATGACATCAAAGCCGGTAAGATCGAGTATCGTCTTGATAAGACAAACATCATCCACTGCCCTATCGGAAAGGTTTCTTTCGGACAGGAGAAGCTTGAGGAGAACCTTAAGACTATCATGGATGCTATCATCAAGGCTAAGCCTTCTGCCGCTAAGGGTCAGTACCTGAAGAATGTTTCCATCTCTTCAACAATGGGCCCCGGAATCAAGATCAACTCTACTAAGTTCATGGCTTAATAGTCTGATCTTTTAAAAACACAATTAAATACCGTTTCATACCGAAGACAGCCGGATCCCTTAAGGGTTCCCGCCGAGGAATGAGATTTCTTAGTATTAAGAATTCCAAGAACCCTCATGTCTCTCGGCATGAGGGTTTTAAAATCTAAACAAGGAGGATAAACCTAAAATGCCTAGTGAGAAGATTCTTGCTGCAAAGAAGCAGGCCGTTGCAGACCTGGTAGCAGAGTACAAGGACAAAGCAGCTTTCGTATTCGTAGCTTCCAGAGGTCTTACGGTTGAGCAGGACACACAGATGCGTAACGAACTCCGTGCTGCAGGCGTAAAGTTCAGTGTCGTTAAGAACACTACTCTCCGTCTCGTATTCAAGGAGCTTGGTATCGAGGGAGCTGACGAATATTTCGCAGGTCCCACAGCCGTTGCATATTCTGATGAAGTCGTTTCACCCGCAAAGGTAATCGCTAAATTTGCAGAATCATACGAGCCTCTCGAGATCAAGGGTGGTATCATCGAAGGTAAGGTCGCTTCCAAGGAAGAGATCATCACACTTTCCAAAGTACCCGACAAGGAGACTCTCTACAGCCAGGTCGTATATGGTTTGCTTTTCCCTTTTACAAAGCTTGCCATGCTCGTCAAAGCTGTAGCTGAGAAGGCCGAGGAGGAAGGCGGCGCAGTTGCCGCTGCACCCGCAGAAGAGGCAGCTGCAGAGGCACCCGCAGAAGCAGAAGCTCCTGCTGAGGCTCCCGCAGAAGAGGCACCTGCTGCAGAAGCAGAGCCCGTTCCCGCTGAAGCACCCGCTGAAGCATAATTACTAAAAACAAAAAACAAAAATTAAAATGGAGGAAAATTAAAATGGCTGATATTGCAAAAATTCTCGAAGATATCAAATCCCTTTCCGTAACAGAGCTTTTCGAACTTGAAAAGGCTATTGAAGATGAGTTCGGTGTATCCGCAGCTGCAGTTGTATCTGCTGCTCCCGCCGCTGGTGGCGAGGCAGGCGGTGCTGCTGAGAAGACAGAGTTCAACGTAATGCTCAAGAGCTTCGGTGATTCCAAGATGAACGTTATCAAGGCTGTTAAGGATGCTCTTGGTCTTGGACTTAAGGACGCTAAGGAGCTTGTTGAGAAGGCTCCTGTTGCTCTTAAGGAGAACGTTGCTAAGGACGAGGCTGAGGCTCTTCAGAAGAAGCTTGAAGAGGCTGGCGCTGAGATCGAGCTCAAGTAATCTTATATCGGTTATATACTGATTCCTGTAGGGGAATGAGTTTGTCGGTATATAATAAAACCTCCGGTAACCCCGGAGGTTTTTATTACGCCACTTTATCCTTGACATATCACTGGTCCGTTGCTAAAATTGATAGGCATTGCTTAAAAGATGCATTGATATGGCGGCATAGCTCAGTTGGCCAGAGCGTCCGGTTCATACCCGGCAGGTCGCAGGTTCGAATCCCGCTGCCGCTACCATATCAGGGCCCGTTGGTCAAGCGGCTAAGACGTCGCCCTTTCACGGCGGAGTGACGGGTTCGATTCCCGTACGGGTCACCAAATAAGACAGATGGTAACATCGGTCTTATTTTTTTGCCCTGAATTGTTACATCGGTCTTAGACGGTACGATTTATATTTTCAGCCACCACCGGAGATGGTAAAATATTTTTATGGAAATATAGGGTGGTGATAGTATGGCAATTTGGGATGATATTAAAACTGATAATGAGATACCCGATCCTTTCGGAGGACCCAGGACGTCAGTAGCAGCACAGGCTAAATGCCCGAACTGCGCATCGAATCTTATCTTCGATGCCAATCTGGTCAAGCTTGCATGCCGTAACTGCGGCGGCGTCTTCGTTCCGGATACGCTGGAGGAGACAGGTAATTTTAAGGGCAGGGATACTGAGGCTGCCGACAAGGATGACGACAGGACCGAGTATGTCTGCGATTCCTGCGGTGCCGTTGTGGTCACCGACAATACGACTGCGGCTTCTTTCTGCGCTTTCTGCGGATCTCCCGCCATCATCAAGAAAAGGCTTACAAATGAGTTCAGGCCTGACTATATCATCCCCTTTAAGATCAGTAAGAAGGAGGCCATCGATATATTCTGGGACTGGGCTAAGAAGAATAAGTATGTCCCCCGTAACTTCATTAATGAAGACAGCCTTAGTAAGATCACAGGCATCTATGTTCCTTTCTGGCTTATAGATGCCAAGTGCCATACTATGGTCACCGGTTCCGGACAGTCAGGGGCCGCTGTGTTCGTTCTGGACAGACAGATAGACTTTGCTACCAAGATGGTGCCCTTTGACGGATCAAAGAAGATCAGCAACCTTCTTATGGAAGCAGTGGAACCCTATGATTATGAGGGAATGATCCCCTATAAGGATGTTTACCTCCAGGGTTTCTATGCCCAGAGATTTGATGAGTCCCCTCTTGATATGACGGACCGTATCCAGTCCAGGATGGATGCCCATGCAAGACAGATGGGAAAGAAGCTTTCTATCGGAGAATATGATAAGGTGAGGATCAACACCGCCGATTCCTATTCCGGAGATTATAAGCAGCATTATGCCATGCTGCCTGTGTGGTTCCTGCGCTATGAATATGAGGGGCTGAAGTATACCTTTGTTGTTAACGGCCAGACGGGAGAGCCGGCAGGAGATCTTCCCTACAGCCCGGTAAAGAGAGTGGCGCTGGTGGCCCTGGAGATAGCCAAGTGGGTAGGACTTGGACTGGCATTTACGCTCCTTTTTATATTTGTCTTTGTGAAGGCTTTATTTATCGACGTCAGCGGAGCTACGGTGATGCTCTACTATCTGTCGATTTTCCTGTCGGGATTTCTGGGAGCCGGTTTCAGCCTTATCATCAGAAGGATCAGGAAAGTGAAGTATGATTCCATGAACCCCATCGATTCAGCTCCTGAAGTAGAGAATTATCTCGATCTTTCCGAGAAGATCCATATGGAAAAGCATGACAAGTTCGGCTATATGAAGACCACCCGGGAAGCTGACGAGGATGACAACAGGAACGGACTCGTTAAATATATGATGAAGAGGTCTTTGAGGATCCGCTGAACATCACTGAAGTCAGGAACAGGCAGGTAAGGATCAGGGGCAGTACATATCTGGTATCCTGGGCCGGTACGGTTATGGACAGCATTAACGTATTGATGAATGAAGGGATAAGGCAGATCAAAAAAACTGACTTCTTTTTCATCTTCCAGACGGCTGCATATACTGCGCAGAGGAAGAGGCTGACGCCGCCTCTGTAGAACAGGGCCCGGGTAACGGACAGATCATCCATGAACTTTGTATATTTGTGGGTGAGATAGAAGAAGAACATGTGATAGTGGCTGTCGTCAGGCTGTATCTGGGCCACGGATATCTTGTCGCACTCGTAGGGAAGATGCATCTCCCAGATGATGCTGTTCATATCAAAGAGGGCCCGGAGATAGATGACCGGGTGCCCGGTTACCAGATGGAAGTTTATCCTTATGATGTCTTTCCCGAATCCTTCGTTGTCCACAAGGCTTGAGATCTTAAAGGCATCATTCCCGATCTCTCCCCAGGATCTTGTGAGATCGTCGGAATAATACCTGTTGTAGCAGTCGGCCCACTTTTCGTAAGGCATTACCTTTTCGATGGCTTCCAGGTCCTCAGATGAGAACTCTACCCCGTTGTCGGCAGCTGCCCCGATCATGGCGATGGGGGTGCTGTATTTTACATAAGCGGGATTAGGTTCTACGTTCATGGCACCGGCCAGGACGTTGTTGATCAGAACGAAGATCACCAGGTGAAGGATGATGCCTCCCATGAAGGCCAGGGATATCTTTTTTTCGCTCTTTTTGAGGAAGTATATACCGGCAGCAAGGAAAGTGATGATAACGCTTATGATCCCCATATGGCGGCACAGGGAAACGAACAGGGGGATGATAAAGATGACGGCCATATCGGCCCTTTTCATCTTCCTGTTCCTGATGACCCGGAAAAGACCGCAGCAGAGGGCCAGCATTCCTATGGAGAAGACCACGTCCTTGATCATATCCTCCAGATAGATATAGGGAGTTCCGGCGATGATTCCAAGGGCAGTATAGATCTTGACAGCTTTTGTATTTACTTCCGATAAGACCGTAAGGATATAGTAGTTCAGAAGAAGAAAGATCAGGGTATCTGCAAGTATGACCGCAAAGACGGAGGGGAAGATCTTAGAACAGATAAATACATAGAGCTGGTATCCGAAGGTGTGCCATGCATTCCAGTTGCCTTCCCTTACGCCGGTCCAGACACTGTCCACATCTCCCGATGTGTTGATGGCAGGGATGACTGAAAAAGCATATATGAGGGATACGGCTGTTATTATCATCATAGAGATCCGGACAGTCTTCTTTTTGTCCCCGTCATCTGTTGCGGTTTCTGTCAGGAGCCTGTCCAGAAGGAGCCTTATGCATATAAATGACGATATGAAAAAGGAACCGGGCAGGAGAGTAAATTTCCAGATGCCGATAAGGACTGCTATGGGGCCGGGATAGAGCCAGCCGCTTAATTCTTCTGTGTAGATCCCGCTCTTTCCTATCTCGCTTATAGAGAACATGATCACAAAAAGGGCTGTGAGCAGTATGGAGAATGCCGTGGTTCTTTTTGTCTGTTTCTTTACGGGCCGGGAGATAAGGAAGGAACCTGCGGCGGTCACTATTATCACTGACAGGAAGATATCCGTTGCCAGATCCTTCAGAAGGAACAGAAAGGGAACAAGAGACAGCAGGAGTACTGCTCTTATGATACTTATCTGTTTTTTGTCCAATGTCTGTTCCATATCATTCGGATTATACCATGTAGCGGTGAGTCTATGGTAAAATAAACTTTATGAAAGAAGTGACTTCTCTTAAGGCATCGACTAAGAAAAAGACGGAACTGTCCGTCTGGTTTTTGTATGCCCTGGCATTCTTTCTCTACAGTCCCATGACCGCCGTTTCCAGTATGTACGGAATGGTAGGGGATACGGCTATCCAGATCAAGGTAGGGCTTGATGATATAAGACTTCATAAGCTCATAACGGAAGAGATCTACAGCTGGCATGAAGGGCTGGTATGGACTGCCCATGAGCAGGGATGGTATTTCCTTCTGGGAGCCATGTATAAGATATTGGGAATAGCCGGAGTCATCCTGGTTGGCGCCCTTTTTATCTATGGCACGGTCTATCTGATCGTTAAGTTTAATGCAGGAAAGGTCCATCCCCTCATATTCGGAGCCATCCTTACGGTGATCCCCATAGTGGGAGCTTTCCCGGACTATAATGTCAGGCCTTCAGTAGTATCTACTTTCTTTATCGTGCTCATGATAACGTCTTTCCTCAATGAGTGGAGCGGGAAAAAGCTGTTTATCCTTTTCGCCGGTTCCTCCTTTATCATGGCCTGGCTTCACGGGGGTATCCTTCCCGTTTATTTCGTAGTCTATATTGTCCTTATAGTTATCGAGCTTTTGTACAGGCAGTTTAAGAAATCCCTTGTTATGGCTGCGGCTATTCCCGTGGGCTTCGGCCTTTCTCTTTTAAATCCCATCGGTATCAGGATCTGGACCTTCGGTTTTATCCAGTCTGCCGCTACCGATATCTGGGCCCTGGTAGAGGAGTGGCAGCCAAAGACTTTTTCTATAGTGGAGATCTTTACGGTGCTCCTGGTCTTCGTGGGGATGATGACCAACAGTAAACTCAAGGAATTTGACAAGAAGGCGGTAACAAAAGTTGCCCTTCTTTCCATGTTCTTTATCATGTCCTGCCTTTACTGCAGGTTCATGCTCTACTTTACGGTGGCATATCTTCTTTTCGCCCCGGAGGAGATCGAGTCTCTTCTTTCCTGGCTTAATAAGAACACCTTTAAGTTCGATACGAAAAAGATCACTCTTTCTCCCGCTTTCTACGGGATCCTTACGGCAGTATGCCTGGTCATCGCCCTGGCTTCCGCAGGCTTTGATATCATGAAGTACTTCAGTGCCAATGATATGACTGATATCGAAAAGATGGCGGCATATGACCATACTGTCATCGATATCGTAAAGGAGAAGGGATACAAAAAGCCCTATAACTCCTTTAATACCGGCTCCTGGCTCCTGTTCTACGACATCCCGGTACATATCGACAACAGGATCGACCCCTTCATGGAGGAGTATTCCGGCGTGGACCACATCAGGGGAAAGATGATGATGTATTCACTGGATCAGATGGACAGCTTCAGGGCCGAATATGATAATGACGCTTTTATTATCGAACTGTCTCCCGGATATTCCCAGATGATCGAAGATGTAAAGGGAGCTTCCGACAGATATGAGATCGTCTACGACAATACCATCTATTCCGATCTTACCGACAGCATCGGTACCAGATGGGTAATAGTGGAGTGTAAATAAGTTTACACATTTTCCGTTTTTGCATTATAATCATATCGCCGTCGGTGCCCCGTAAAAAGGGATAATAGGGAACCCGGTGAGAATCCGGGACAGCCCCCGCTACTGTCAGCGGTTTGCGGTCTTCATATCCATTGGGCTTTTGCCTGAGAAGGGAAGACCTGCTTATTACCGTAAGTCAGGAGACCTGCCGATGAGTCTAATATCTTGCATATTGCTGCGGAGGGCGGCATGATGCGGAAAGAACATTATATGAAAAAGAAAGTATTGGCAGTGCTTCTCTCACTGGCAGTCTTTGGTGGCGTGGTATGTTCCTGCTCCAATGAAACAGCGGATGAGACAGAGGCATCAGCATCTTCAGAGGCGGCTGCAACTGAGAATGAGGAGACTGAGGCTCCTGCTGAGACAACAGAAGCAGCAGATGAGACAGAGGCTTCTGACAGCATCTATCCCCTGACGTATGTAGATATTTACGGTAATTCTACAGTCATCGAGTCTGAGCCCCAGACTATCGTTACAGTATCTCCCACAGTAACTGAGATCATCTACGCTCTCGGTGCCCAGGACAAGCTTATCGGAAGATCCGATTATGACGATTATCCCATGGAAGTTTTTGACGTTCCTTCAGTAGGTCCCATCGACCTTCCTGATACAGAGCTTATCGCTTCCTTAGATCCCGATATCGTTATCGTATCCTCCATCTTCAGCGAGGAGGCTTATAACTCCCTTACATCCCTTGGCATCCCTGTAGCTATCGTTGTCGATGAGGATTCCTTTGAGGGAATGATCGAAGTGGTCGGTGATATCGCTGACCTGGCAGGTGTCCACGATGCAGGAGTTGAGCTTACAGCCGAGCTTTCCGAGGAATACAGCAGTTATGCTGATTTATTGGAAACAGATGCTGTTGCAAAGGATACCACATTTTATTATGCAATGATGTTCGGTGAATATGGTGACTACACCGGAGGAGCCGGTACATTTATCGATGAGATCATCACCCTTGCCGGCGCATCAAATGCTGCCGGTGATGTTGAGGGCTGGAGCTATTCCGTTGAGCAGCTCATTGCCAACGATCCTACATTTATCCTGGTTCCCGACTGGGCTTACGATTCCTTCATCACAACAGAGCCTTATTCTTCACTGACAGCTGTCCAGGAAGGCAGGGTCATCGCTGTTGATGCTAACCTTTTCGAGAGACAGGGCCCCAGAAACTTTGAGGCAGTACAGCTCATCAGGGATGCCGTCAACTCATACGAAGCTGAACTCGATGCAGCTGCATAATCAGAGTGACAGATTTTTATTAAAGCTTATTATCGCCGTCGCCGCCCTTATCGGGGCGGTGGCGGTATCAAGCTGTCTCGGCAGCTCATCTGTTGCCCCGGCATCTGTGCTTAAGTACATCGCCGGAGCAAGAGACGGACTTACCGACACAGAGATCCTGATAATAGGGAAGATACGTTTCCCCAGGGTCATTACTGCCGCTTTGGTGGGCGGCGCCCTGGCCTGCGTAGGGTGTATCATGCAGGGCCTTTTCAAAAATCCCATGGCAGATCCTTCGATACTGGGAATATCCTCGGGTAGCGCATTAGGCGCGGCCATAGCCATCGTCACCGGCCTTAACGCCATGATCATCGGGGAAGGATTTACAGGAAGTTATATAGGCGCTATTTTGGGAGCCCTGGTCACCTGGGCCGCAGTCTTCTTTATAGCAAAGGGAAGCGGCGAATATGATACTACTTCCACCCTTCTGGCGGGTATCGCCATCTCATCGATCATGAGCGCTCTCATAACCGTTATGATGACCCTTCATATGGAGAATATGGAGAGGGTCTATCTGTGGATGCTGGGAACCTTTTCCTCTGCTACAGTAGTAAAGACAAAGGTGCTGGCCGTGGTGGTATTAGTATTCGTACCTCTGCTCATAATGGCCGCCCCCAGGATAGATGTACTTAAGCTGGGAAGGGAAGCGGCCCTCTCTTTAGGGGTCAGGCAGAGCAGGACATTGGGTTTCACATTCTGCGTATCTTCTGTCCTTCTGGCTTTCTGCGTAGCCAACTCCGGCATCATCGGTTTCGTGGGACTTATAATCCCCCATATAGTATCTTTCTTCAGGGTCTACAGGATGAGACAGAAGATGATCTTATGCTTCTTTACAGGAGCAGTATTCATGGTGCTCTGTGACACTGTGGCCAAGACTATCGTGGCTCCGGGAGAGATGGCCATCGGCGCCATCACCAGCCTTATCGGAGCCCCCTACTTCCTGTGGCTTCTTATAAGGAGCAGGATAAAGGCGGAGAAAAGAGGTGTGAAAGCATGAACCTTTCTGTCTCCGGCCTTACTGTAAGATACGGGAAAAGAGCCGTTCTCGATAATGTGTCCCATGAGTTTTCGGAAGGGCAGGCCCACTGCCTGATAGGTCCTAACGGCTGTGGAAAGACCACCCTTATAAAAGCCCTGGTGGAAAAGTACGGAAGTACGGGAGAGATCTCCTATGTGGCCCAGGATACGTACGGCCAGATCGCCCTTACAGTCTACGATACGGTAGCTCTTGGAAGATATGACAGGAGCCGGTTCTTCACGGGACTTACAAAGGAAGATAAGGAGAAGGTGGAAAGGGCTATAGAGATAATGGAGCTTTCGGACTTCTCAGACCGGATATTCGATACTTTGAGCGGCGGTGAGAAACAGCGCTGCATGGTGGCCAGGGCCATAGCCCAGGATACGCCCTGGACTATCCTGGATGAACCCTCCTCCAATCTTGACGTTAAGCATAATCTTCATATCATGAAGACTTTCAGGGAACTTAAGGAAAAGGAAGGGAAGTCTTTCATCATAGTCCTTCACGACGTTAATACGGCTTCGGAATTTGCTGACCGCTTTGTGGTAATGAAGGAAGGAAAGATAGTAAAGGCCACGGAATGTCTGGATAAGGATCTTCTCTCCGGGGTCTTTGACGCTTCTTTTTCAGAGAGTATTACGCCTTCGGGGCGGAAGGTGTTTTTCGCGGAATAATGACCTTATAGAAGATGACCACTGCGGCGATGGCGATCAGGGAAACTGCCGTTACGCACAGACCTCCCTCGGGACCGAAGGCACCTCCGGTAATAAGATCGCTGGCGCTTCTATAGTATTCGCAGGAGAGGATGGAAGCGGCACTCTGGTTTCCTGATACCTGAAGTCCGTAGATATTTCCCTGGGACAGGTTCCATATGGTATGGGCTGCACAGGTGCTCCAGATGCTTTCAGAGTAGTAGGCCCACAATCCGAAGAAGAGAGCTATAAGAAGAAGGTTTATTCCGGCAAGGGGAGTAAATCCTATATTCATGCCGTGGAAAAGGGCGAACATAAGTGACTGGAAGAACATGGCTGCGGCCAGGCCGAACCTGGAGGCGACCCTGGACATCATAAAACCTCTGAACATGATCTCTTCCGTGGCCCCCTGGGGTATCCACATAAACAGATAGGCGATGAAAAGAGGGATACAGCTGAATTCGATGCCTGCAGATACAGACTTGATCTGTCCTGTGACATTAAGGAGCAGGAATACGCCGGTGATCATGATAAACCCGACCAGAAGACCTGTCAGGTATTTCCTGACAGCGTTTTCTTTCTTAAATCCGATAGTCTCAAGGGAGTTCTTTTCCTTTTTGGTCACCCGGTGGATATATCTGTCGATCATAAGGATATATCCGATGCCGAACAGGATCAGGAACACGGGATCTGACATAAATATATTCATGACCTCAAAAGACTTGAGGATGATCTCCTTGGTGGACGTAACATCCTGAAGGGAAGCGATGTAGTCAGTATACTCCGGTTTTTTCATGAACCTGATAATGGTGGGAATGACCGCTATCATCTGGAAAACGGAAAGCAGGGCCAGAGGATACATGATCTGGTCTGATATGAAGTTCATAAGAGAAGTTCTCTTTTTGGGCCTGTAGCCGAAGATGACGGCCCTCGGCCTGGAAACGAAGTCTTCCTGCAACTTTGCCTTCAGGCGCTTCGCCTGCTTGAGTTCCTTGGCAGTAACGGTGTCGATGGAAGCCGTAAACCTTTCCTTTGAAAGGAGCTTAACGCAGTAATGGACACATACTCCTGAAAGGATCAGGGAAACAAGGGTACAGACAAGGATATCGATCAGGGAAGCTTCTCCCAAAAGGCTCTTTCCCATTCCGTAGAAGTGACCGTAGACCGGGATCATATTGAAAAGCCTTGCGGTGTTCTTACCTTCCTGCATACAGGAAACGCAGACTGCGATCAGTACCAGGAAGATGGGAAGAAAGGCGGTCTGGGCCGATATGACGTTGTCGTTCATAACCGATATGAGTATGGTCACGGAAGCGATGAGAAGAGCCAGGGACAGAGTCAGAAGAAGGATATATAACAATCCTTCCAAAGATCTGTATGGCGGCAGGAGCCACATCAGGAACAATCCTATGAAAGCGGGGATATAGCTGTTCAGGGCAACCCCGAGGATATTGCCCAGGGCGATGGATCTTCTGGGAGCCGGAGTCATGATGATACCCGTAAAGGTGCCCCTCTCTTTTTCGCCGGCAATGGCATTCGTTCCCACGCTCATGGAAACATAGAGGATGATGATAAAGGTACATATGGGGAATACGTTTTTTGCCATGGCCCGGATAAATTCTTCCGTACCGGAAAGCTTTGAGAATGTCATCGCGTCTTCCTTGATGATAAAGGCATCGTTTTCGGAAACGGGGATATCATTCCTGTCCCTGAGATAGTTCCTGTAGCTGTCCAGATGCTCATCGATAACATAGTCTTTCCATTCGATGTAGTCCAGGGAGTCGGTCCTGCAGTAGGTGAGGACTTCCGTCTCCTGTCCTTTGGATGCGTAGTAATCGAAGTCATCGGGGAAGACGATGGCCATAAAAGCATCTTCCTTGTGGAGCCATTTTCCTATGGCCAGAAAATCATAATAGGCGTTGGAGGATCTGTTGGTGATCACTTTGCCGAAAGGGTATCTTCCGGACTCCTCATTTTCGATAAAATCAATATAGGAATCGGGAGCGTTCACCACCAGGATGTCATTTGTCCTGGTATCAAAATAGAAATAGCGGAGCCAGGGAACGATAAGGCTCAGCATCACAAGAGAAAACATGGCGACAAAACCCACGGACACCAGGAAGGTCGCATTCGGTACCTGTGTCTTGAGCCTGTCCTGTTTGAAGAACAGTTTCTTTATTATCGCTTTTACCGTTCTATCCATTTATCATTCCTTGTGGTTCTTTACATAAAGGTCGAAGAAGGCCTTTTCGAAAGAATCTGTGCCTGTCAGTTCTATGAGTTCGGAAACGCTTCCCGAAGCTACTATATTTCCGTCTACCAGGATGCCTATCTCGTCACAGAGCTGCTCTGCTACAGAGAAGATGTGGGTTGAAAGGATGATGGCATGTCCGTTTTCCCTAAGTTCCAGAAGATAGTCTGTTACCTGTTTTGACGTAAGGATGTCAAGACCGTTGGTAGGCTCATCGAAGATGATCACCGGCGGATTGTGTATAAGGCTGATGGCGATGGAGACCTTCTGCTTCATGCCTGTGGAAAGCTCGATTATCTTCTTGTCTGCAAAGGGTTCGATGCCGAATCTTTCAAAGGAAGTCTTCTTAAGGTTTTCTACCTCGCCTGAAGGTATATCGTAAAGTTCAGCGAAGAAATCGAAGAGCTTGTTGGGGGACGAAAGCGGATCCAGCTTTATCTCTGTGGTAAGAAAGCCGATCTTCTTATGGATCTCCAGAAGGTCTGTTTCGGGAGAGAGACCGCAGATGGTAACCGTTCCCGAGGAGGGCTTTGAGAGGGTGGCAATGATCTGCATCAGCGTAGTCTTACCGGCTCCGTTAGGACCCAGGAGACCGTAGATCATACCTTTTTCCACATGAAAGCTTACGCCTTTGATTATCTCAGAGGACTTATCATAGCTTTTCCTTACGTCTTTTACGGTGATCATTGGAAACCTTCCTTCTTGCATGTCTTGCGGTAGATTATGGTCCCCGCAAGGATATTTACGAGGATGGATATAAGTATTCTCGGCAGTGAATGCTGGGACATGAATATATCCCTGACCACAGCGATGGTGTTGTGCATGGGGATCAGGTATTCGAGCCAGACGGGTCTCTGCCAGCGGAACATGGAAATAAAGAAATCAAAGAGGAAGAGGACCAGGGGGAACTGGAGGTTCGTGATGATCTCATCCATCTTTGTAAGGGCAAATGTGATGTTAAAGGTGAGGGCTGTCATGGTAAAGGCAGTCCCCGGGATGACCAGCAGCATATAGATGAGCTGGGTGGGGGTAAGGAGCATTCCGAAGGGAAGAAGTGACATGGCATCGTTGCTCCTGTTGAGCCAGGAAGACAGGAACAGGAAGAAAAAGGTGACCACGGAAGCCACCGTAACGATGGATATGATAGCCATGAACTTGCCTTTTATTATCTCAGAGGGCTTTACCGGCGTCATGAGGAGCTTGGTGAAAAAACCGCGGTCCTTTTCGGATGCGAACATATCGCAGGAAAGGGAATAGGCACAGTAATACATGAGAAGGGCCAATACGCCCGGGATAACTCTGGCGGCTCCTGTATTGGCGCTGCTCCTGTAAGTCAGTGTTTTGGTTACGGGGTTAAAGCTGTCTACGGAGAAGTAATCTATACCGATCTTTGCGTAGGCGGAACCCAGGTAATCTTCCGCATAATCCTGATAGTCGGATAAGACGGTGTCCTCAAACTGAAGTACTTTGTTCTCTACTGAGATGAGCTCGCTATTATATCCGATATAGATGACCGCATCACTTTCCGCATCTGTATCTCCTGATGCCAGGGTCTCATAGAAACCGCTGACCTCCTTGTCAAAGTCTTCGTCCTCCATTTCGGAAGAGAAGAAAAGGAAGATATCTCCGTTTTGGACGGCATCATTATATCTGCCCGTGTCGAAATATTCCTCGATAAACCCGTCTAAAGGGATGAAGTTATACTTGTAGACTGTTGTTCCTTCAGTGGAATCAACATAGTCAAGAAAAGAAGCGGGGGCATTCACCACATAGATAGGACGCTGGTTAAGGCTTCCCGTAGACATGTAGTTGATTATCATGGGGAAGATATTAAGGGCAAGCATCATGATCACTGCAGGCAGGAGTATAACTGCTAAAGCCTTGCGCCAGTTGTCGAAGATCTTGCTGATCTCCCATTTAAAAACACATACTATCCTTCTCATACCTTATTTATTATATTAGACGCGGGACCATTATCAAAGGGGATTTTTATCTTGACAAAACACACTGTCACATTCATAATAATCAGGCACATGGTGCCATAGCCAAGCGGTAAGGCCAAGGTCTGCAAAACCTTTATTCCCCGGTTCAAATCCGGGTGGCACCTCCACAAAGACGGAAAGCTCCCGCAGATGCGGGAGCTTTTTTGTGCTTCCAAACCTTTATTGACGCATATTGCCGGCCCAAAGTATAATCCTTCTATGGAGGGGTTGACTATGAAAAAACTGATTTCCACTATTCTTGCCACATGTATCATCTTAGGATCGCGAACTGTTTCTCTTGCTGATGAGGAAGAGATCTTTGAGACGGAGGAGACCTGTGCCGAAGAAGTCCCGGAAGAGGAAGATGTGACTACAGAAGGATCTTCGGATGAGGAGATCTTCATTGAAGAAGAGGACTCCTTGGAAGAAGTATCCGCAGATGCCCCGGATGATGAGATCATAGCGGTCTCTGAGGAAGGATCTTCCGATGAGATAGAAGTCCTCGAGGATGACGCGGGAGAGGTCTCGGCTGCTTATGTTGTCATCAATAAGTCCAACTTCCCTGACGAGGCCTTCAGGACGATAATCGCCGGAGCAGAGATAGATAAGGACCAGGATGGCATGCTCTCACAGGAAGAAAGAGAAGCTGTCATAGAATTGAAGGTCTCCCAGAACGGTATATCTGACCTTACAGGGATCGCATTCTTCCCGAATCTTGCACTTCTTTACTGCTTCAGGAGTAACCTTACCCAACTGGACATATCCCAAAACCCGAATCTGGGAGCGCTGAACATCAGTGAGAACCATATCTCATCCCTTAATGTCAGTAATAACCCCAAACTTACAAATCTGGATGTCAGCGGTAACAATATCTCATCTCTGGATCTGAGCAATAACCCGAAGCTCCGCTTCCTATCGGTGAATGATAATCCCATAAGTTCCATTGACGTCAGTAATATGCCGGGTCTTGAACAGCTCAGGCTCGCTTATACAAATATCTCCAGTCTTGACATCAGTAACAATCCTGATCTTTTTGCCCTGATCCTGAGTCAGAGCTCTGTCAATACTATCGATATTGGCGGAAGCCCCAAACTGGTCTATGTGTACAGGAACGGGGAACATAACAGCAGACAGTATCTGAACGAAAATGGGAACTACGAATACTATGAGGCTTATCACGAGCATGTAGGCGGGAAAAACTATGATCTCTATGTAACCACAGGTACTACCATAATCGTTTCCGGATGGGATACGGACAGCCATGGCACTTTTTATATCAATCACGACGGTTCGACAGCCAAGGGGTGGAATAAGATCGGCGGCAGCTGGTATTACTTTAATCTCAGCGGATATATGCAGGTCGACTGGATAAAGATCGATGACAGCTGGTACTATCTTGGAACTGACGGAAAGATGGCAACAGGCTGGCTCGCTACAGAGAAAGGCACGTTCTATCTTGGAAGCAGCGGTGCTATGTCAGTCGGATGGGAAACGATAAACGGAAAAGACTATTATTTCCTGGCAGACGGAACGATGGTCTCCGGCTGGAGGCAGATAGATGGTCATTATTACTACTTTGACCCGTCTACCGGATCTATGGTAAAGGGCTGGGTGGAGACAAACGGTAAGAGTTCCTATCTTGACAGCCACGGATGGATGGTCACCGGTATCTGTAAGATATCAGGGTCTTACTATGCCTTTGATGATGAGGGATATCTAATCACGACCCCTTCATGGATCACGAAAGGCGCTGACAGATTCTATGTGACGGGATCAGGGAAACTCGCCTGGGGTATGGCCGATATAGAAGGTGACAGGTATTTCTTTGATCTGTCTGACTGTCATATGTGCATAGGCTGGATCGATTATGACGGAAGCTGGTATTATGCGGGATCTGACGGAAAGCTTGTAGAAGGGTGGGCTATGTCAAACGGAAGAAAGTATTATTTCAGTTTTAATTATGAGATGATCACGGGTTTTTACTGTATCGACGACCAGTGGTATTACTTTATGCCGAAAGGAGCGATGGCCAAGGGATGGGCTAAGGTCGGTTCTTCCTGGTATTACATGGGAACCGATGGAGTGATGCAGACCGGATGGCTCAAGCTGGACGGTGACTGGTATTATTTCAAGGCTTCAGGAGCCATGGCGACAGGCTGGCTTAAGGTGAACGGATCCTGGTATTACTTCAGCTCCAAGGGAGTTATGCAGACCGGATGGCTCGAACTGGATGGCAAGTGGTACAGACTTAATCCTTCGGGTTCCATGGCAACGGGATGGACCCGGGTGGGATCTTACTGGTATTACTTTAGCTCCAAGGGAGTTATGCGGACCGGATGGCTCAAGCTTGACGGCAATTGGTATTATCTGGATCCAAATGGAAGGATGGTCACCGGATCAAAGGTGATCGGAGGAAAGACATATAAGTTTAATTCCAATGGAGTCTGTCTTAATCCATAAACATCAAGGCTCCCGCAGATGCGGGAGCTTTTTTGTATCCTGAAAGAGGTTCCCTGTTTGTTGAAATGAATTATCAACAATGTATAATTATCTGTGTGAGAACAGTAATCAGAAAAGGTGTATTCAGATGAAAGAAGAGATAAAGCAGGTACTTGAAAGATATGACAAGCTGGTGGGACTGATCCTGGACCAGAAGATAGATGAATTTGCGGACAGGATGGACGAGAAGCCTCCGGAGGAGGATGACGTCACATATGAGACATATCTTCAGCATGTGGCAATGAAGGAGACTGAGGAGCAGAGTAAGATCATGGAGGACGAACCTAATGATCTTCTCGGCGGCAAGTCCATGAATGAGTACTTTGCATCCCTTCCTTTTGATGAGCTTAAGGAGATCATAGAGTACAGCGCCCTGGAACTTGACAGAGGCGTGCCTGATTCCATAGTTTCGGCTGCTTCTTCCGCTTCTGACAGGGATGACGTCATTTCCTATTCTGAATCAGTCATCAGGTCAGCAGCCTGGACCGATGAGGAGCTTTCCGACGAGGATTCCCTCTTTGAGATGGAATTCCAGAAGGTAAAGGCCTGTTTCAGGATCCTTGCATCCATGAAGGAGTCAGGTCTTCTTTCAATGGTCATCGACAGATTTATGAGCTACGAAAAGGTACCTGATTTCGTTGCCGATTCAGTAGCCGAGTATATAGAAGCATTCCCTTCCGAGTCAGTTCCCCTTATGATCTCCATCCTGGAGGAGAGGAAGGAAACGGGTCTGGAGGGCCCTTGTGAGGACCTGGTGATCATGCTCACAAATATCGGTAAGGAAGATCATAAGGATGAGATCTATGATGCTCTCCGTATGGCATTCCGTTTCATGAACAATAAGAACTATGCCGTTATCTGTCTTGCAGACTATGGCGACATAAAGGCGGTCCCCATGCTGAAGAGCTATATAAACCGCCATCAGGACACTATCTCAAGAGATCTTTTCTATGAGATGATGTCTGCTATCCAGAACCTGGGAGGAGATATTT
>JAGAFH010000038.1 GCA_017612755.1 Clostridiales bacterium | reverse complement strand
GATCTGCAGGAACGCCCCGGGAGATCAGTGATAATGATTCCCCTTATGGTGGCGATGCATGGTATGAGGGTGAGTTTGAGATCGAAGGATACACCATCGCCAAGTATTACACCTGGGATGAATCCGGAGATTCCTACTATACACTGGATGTCACATCGCCTTCCGGATCCGGTACCACTATATCTACCCGGGATACGATCCGCGGTACAACTATCTGGGATATTTCCTCTGCAATATCCGAGGGCGATGGAAAGGCCCTTCTCTGTGCTGTGGGAGATGAGGGGGATCTGTATCTTGAGCTGGATCTGGCTTCCGCTTCTCTTTCTCTTCTCCCTGATGAGGAGTGTGACTGGCTCTCCGGTGTCAGCCTTTACGGTGGAATAAATACTGATGATATGGGATATGTCTTCATCGACCAGGAAGGTATAAAGAATCTGGATTTTGATAACAAAGAGATCATTACGGTCATCGACTTTAACTGCACTAACCTTAACAGGATCACCGTGTCTTATTCAGACGTGGTCAGTGTTGGTGAGGATGAAGCAGTCCTCTTTTCCACTGATTATGAAAGTTCGGGATATTTTTCATACAACTCAAAGTGCGTATGCACCCTTACTACCATTGAAAAAGCAGAGAACAATCCCAATGTGGGAAAGACTGTCCTTAAGGTCTGTGAGGCTACCGGTCTCGGGATCGAGACCGCTGATGCCATCTGCCGTTTCAACGAGCAGAGTGATGAATATTTCCTTATTCTCGATACAAGATATGATTACTATGATTCAGTGATGGATGAGTACTATGATGCAGAGACAGAAGACGATTATATGTCCATCGATTTGGAGGGGAAGGCAGATCTTTCTGACCAGCTTTCCATCGATATGATGAACGGTGAAGGGCCCGATATCCTTCTTGGAACTTTCGACTGCTCACAGCTCAATAATGATGATTACCTCACAGACCTTACAAGCTATCTTGAGGCATACGGAACAGATGATTTCTTTGCTAATGTCATAGAAGCATCCAGGACAGATGACTGTCTTTACCAGATCCCTCTCTGTTTCTCTATTCAGGGCATCGTAACTGATAAGGATAATGTGGAAAACGGTCAGATCGGGTTTACATACAACGAGTATCTCGATTTTGTGGATGATGTCTGTAACGGTGACAGCCCGGTAGCCATGGGTAAGAATATGTTCTTTGTAACATGTATGAATGCTATGGATGATGTTTTCTTTAATAACGGGGAGGCAGATTTTAACTGTGATGAATTCGAAGATCTGGCTGACTTCTGTGATACATACATAAACGACGAAGTTCCCCAGATGTTCTATTCAGCAAGTGCCGGCGCATATTATTCCGATGTTATGGAAGGTTCTGCTGCCGCTTATCAGGAGATCATGAGCTTTAACCAGTTTATCGATCCCTATGGTGATTACGGAAACGGAAGAGCTGCCGTTCTCGGACTTCCTTCCAACGAGAGAAGGGGTGCCCAGATATGTGTATACAATTCAATAGGAATCTCAGCTTCTACATCCGATCCTGATGGATGCTGGGCATTTATCGAATATCTTCTTGATTATGAGACCCAGCTTGAATATGCGGACTTCAGCATCCCGCTTAATGTCCAGGCCTTTGAGGAAAAGGCCCAGGAGTCTGTTGAGGACTGTAACAATATGTATGGTGGTGGACAAATGTCTATTTCCGGATTCGCCTATAATGACGGTGAAAGATATGAGGAAATGGACGAAAGCGTTATTGACAGCTTTGAAGATATTATCGCTTCCTGCAGCCACGCCCAGAGAGCTGATCAGGCGATTTCCATCATCGTTTCAGAGGAGATGCCCGCATTCTTTGAAGGCCAAAAATCTCTTGACGAAGTAGTTGATATTCTGCAAGATAGAGTACAGACCGTCCTCGATGAGCGCGGTTAATAAGGTATAGATAACATTTTAACGGAGGTAAGAAAGGATGAAAAAGTTATCTCAAAGAACAGTTGCCCTCCTGACATGTACAGCAATGGTCGTACCGATGGCCCTTACTGCATGTTCCGGCGGACACAAAGGAACAGCAGAAAAGGTCGAGGCCGATTCTGAATGGTACACACTGGAGGAGATCGATCTCGGAACCCAGTATGATCCTGATGATTATGATTATATCTATATGAATTCATTGGGTATCTATAATTCACAGGCTGCATTCTCAGTAATGGGAAGCAAAAAGCTCCCTGATGATATTGACTGGGATACGTATGATTACTCAGAGTATGAAGTCAATAATCTCGATTTCTACGATCTTGACGGAAGTCTTGCCAGGAGTATCGACGTCCAGGCTCTTATTGATGATCTTGATATCACCGGTGATTACAGATATGTCAATGCCACGACGATCAAGGATGACGGTATCTATGTTGATCTTCAGACATTTACCGACATGGGCATGAGTACCGATAACTACACTGTTGTTATCGATCAGGCTTCAGGTGAAGTCACAAGCTGTGAGCCTGTGTCTGAAGACAGTGCGATCGGAGGTGATTCCTATAATGAGGGAACCACCATTATCGGTGATTATTCCATTACCAAGTACTGGATCTCCGGTGAAGACGGTGATTCATCCTACATTCTTGTGGTCAACGATGCTTCAGGTGAGGATCACTACATCGATATGAGAGACGAATTCCCCGGTGTTGAATTCTACGATATCTCCCAGTTTATTAAGATCGGTGAGAGTACGGTCCTTTTCCCTGTATCCGCTTCAGGAGAGGCAGGCTATACATTCTACGAGCTGGATCTTGACAGCCTCACAGTTAAGGAATCGGATGGTGACTACGGATGGCTGCAGGACGAGGACCTCTATAATCTTCAGTATTTTGAGGGTATCGGCTCTGTTGTGATCGATAGTAACGGTATCCAGAAGGTCGATTTCGATGCTATGGGACTTGAAGAGGTATTCAGCTTCAATTCATGTAATATCAACAGATCAGACCTTTCCTATCTTAATCTTGTAGAGTTCACAGATGATACTGTTATCCTTGCCGGTACTGTCTACAGGGATCATGGATACTTCTCGACCGGAAACCTTAACCAGGGTAAGATGTATATCCTTACAAAGGCTGACTCCAACCCCAACGTAGGTAAGACTATCCTTAAGTGCGCAACACTTGGTTATATCTCATATCCTGTTTCTGAGGCTATCTGTAACTTTAATGAGACTAACGAAGAGTATTTCGTTATGCTGGATGACACATATTCACTGGACAAGTATTATGATCTTTCCAATACCAATGATGATACAGACTGGGAGCAGCTTGCTCTTGATGCACAGCAGGAAATGAACAACCAGCTCTCCATCGACCTTATGAACGGTGACGGACCTGATATCCTTCTTGATTGCATCGGTTATTCACAGCTCAATAATGATGATTATCTTCTCGATCTCACTGATTATCTTACAGATACATCACCTTACTTTGAGTCTGTTTTCGAGGCAGCCAAGACAGGTGATAAGCTCTATCAGATACCTCTCTCCATAAGCATCAATGGTATCATCACAAAATCTTCCAATGTGGATGCCGACCAGGTAGGCTTCACATTTGACCAGTATGAATCTTTCGTTGATGAGGTATGTAACGGAGAAGATCCTATCACGGGCGGACAGCTCTCATTTTTCACAATGTGTATGAATGCAATGCTGGATGAGTATATCCAGGGCAATGATGTTGATTTCAACAAGGATTCTTTCATCGAACTTGCCAACTATGTTAATGATCACGTAAATGAAGAGATCCCCGAGGATGATTACAACAATGTAGTCTATTACGGAATGGGAGGCTTTGAGATCCCTGAAGCAGATATGACAGAGCTCAGTTCCTTCGGATCATTCATTTCCACATATGCGGAGCAGGCTTCTGATTACCGTGTGCTCGGAGTTCCTACATCTGATGGAAGAGGGCCTGCGTTCAGCGTTTATAATTCAGCTGCTATCTCTGCAGAGACCCCCTCAGCTGACGGATGCTGGGCATTTATCGAGACGCTCCTTTCCGATGAGATCCAGATCGATATCGGATACAACTGGAATTGCCCCGTAAGAGTTGAGTCTTTCGAGACTGTTGCTAACTCTGAGATCGAAGGATATAACTATCAGATCGACCAGTACTCTTCCTATTATTCAGATGCTGAACTGGCTGAGTACGGACTGCCTTCCGTCAGGCTTGATGAGACAAGCATCGATGTATTCGAAAGCTACATCGACAGCTGCTCCAGGATCGTAGCAGAAGACCCTGCGGTAACATCTATCGTAAGAGAAGAGATGCCTGCATTCTTTGAGGGCCAGAAGGATCTTGATGATGTAATCACTATCCTTAACGACAGAGTCCAGACCTTCGTATCAGAGCGCGGATAATATCCGTATAAAGATAACAAGAGAGCCGTCCCTTCACCGGGGCGGCTTTTTTATGCCTTTTTGTGGCGAAAATGAGGGAAAGGGCCAATCTTTAACAAATCTTAACCTTTATATAAGAAAAAATAAGGGAACTTGCAACATGGATCTGAAACATTTCGTCTATAATAGTGATGCAGGTAAAATTCAACATGGATAAGAATAGAAACGAAACAACAAAACAGGATACTAAGAAAGTCAGGAACATCACACCGGTAGATCTTGATCCGGTGCAGAGACAGAGACTACTCGCACAGAAGAAAAAACTCCACAGAAGACGTAAGCTTCGTGAATGGGGTCTTTTTACGGGATACCTTACACCGAGCCTTGCGGGAGTCATGCTCTTTTTCTTCCTTCCGCTCCTGATGCTCCTTAAGACTTCAGTACAGAAGTCTTCCACTAACACGGATTTTATAGGATTTAGAAATTACGAGAGAGTTCTTACAAATGACGCCTTCATATCGGCCTCCAAGAACACTCTTGTCTTCGCTTTGCTGGCGGTGCCCCTGGCAGTTCTTTTCTCACTGCTCCTGGCACTCCTTCTTAACTCAGGTATTCCCGGAAAGAGCGTATTCAGAAGTATCCTTCTTAACCCCATGATGGTACCTGTTGCTTCAGTCGTACTTATCTGGCAGGTATTCTTCAGCTACAACGGCGTTATCAACGGCTGGGAGTGGATCCCCCATCTTTTCGGTCATGACAAGATAGACTGGCTTAAGTCGGATCAGGCACAGCTGGTTATCCTTATCATGTTCCTGTGGAAGAACCTGGGTTATGATATGGTCCTGTTCCTGGCGGCACTCAACAATATCCCTACAGAGATCTTAGAGTCAGCCATGATGGACGGTGCCGGCGCATTTAAAAGATTTTTCGCCATCAAGATGCACTACTTAAGCCCTACGATCTTTTTCGTAGCTATCATGTCACTCATCAACTCATTTAAGATCTTCCGTGAGGTATACCTGCTTACAGGTGACTATCCTTATGACAATCTTTATATGCTTCAGCATTTCATGAATAACCAGTTTACGCATCTCGATTATTCCAAGCTCTCTGCGGGCGCCATAATCATGTGCGTAGTAATGATCTTTATAGTGGGCGGCCTGTTCTTCTTCGAGTCGAAGTTCGATGCCGATGTGGAGGAGTAAGGATATGGATGATCAGTTAAGAGCCCGGAGAAGAAAGCAGGCTACGCTGGCAAGGCGTAACGTTTATATCGAGACACCGAAGACAGAGTCTTTCTTCGAAAAGATGTCTTCGGCGGAAAGAGATGCATTCTTTGCAAAGGAACGTATCAGATCGGCAAAGGCCATCAAGAGAAGATCTGTAAAGAAAAAGATCCTCATCGGGATCGGTCTTCTCCTGGCAACGGCTGCTGCTGTCATGGCTATTATCCCTATCTTCTATACTTTCCTTAATTCATTCATGTCCTCAGCTGAGATCTCCGGAAACTACGGAGTTATCTTCCAGAGCCTTTCAGGACATGCCAGGGATGGTGCCAAATATATGTCCAAGACACCCATACTTCATCTGGTGCCCCAGAGGGTAAGCCTGGAACAGTATAAGGCGCTTATGTTTAACAGTCCTACATATCTGTTCAAGTTCTGGAACTCCATCATCATGGTAGTCCCCATCGTTCTTGGCCAGATGGTGATCGCTTGTCTTGCATCCTACAGTTTTGCAAGATACAGAAAGAGGAGAAGGGAAGTGCTTTTCTTCTCATATATTATCCTCATGCTCATGCCCTTCCAGGTAACACTGGTCCCTAACTACATGATCGCGGATAAGCTTAATCTCCTTAATACCTTCTGGGCTATTATACTTCCGGGTATCTTCTCCACATTCAGTATCTTCCTTCTTACGAAGTACATGAGACAGATACCTTCGGCATACATCGAGGCAGCTACCCTTGACGGAGCTACCGAATGGCAGATCTTTACAAAGATCGCATTACCTACATGTAAGAGCGCGATATTCGCCTTGTCGATATTGCTCTTTATAGATTACTGGAATATGGTCGAACAGCCGATCGTACTCCTGACAGACGCAGACAAGCAGCCTCTTTCCGTATTCTTGTCCCAGATAAATGATGCGGAGATAGGAATTGCGTTTGCGGCATCGGCACTATACATGATCCCGCCACTTCTCATCTTCCTTCGCGGAGAGGAATACCTCGTAGAAGGAATCTCGAGATCAGGCGTTAAGTAAGGAAAAAAGGAAACGGAGGAAAGATATATGGCAGGCAGCGGAAGATCAAGAAAATGGGTAGTAAGGGCGATGATATCCTTTGTGGCTATCCTTGCACTTCTCACATTTTTCTCAAACACTATCATGAACATGACGATCCCCAAGGTAATGGGAGCATATGCGGTAAGAGGCAATCTCTCTTCCACGAACAGCTCCACGGGATTGATAGAGGCAGATGATAAGACTAACATCAACAGTATAGCGGGAAGGACCGTTGACAAGGTGGAGGTCTCATATCTGGATTATGTCTATGCCGGCGATGTTCTCTACACGCTTAAAGAGGTGGAAGACCAGTCATCCCTTGAGGAACTGCAGGACCAGCTCACTGAACTTACAAGAGCCCGTGACTATGCAGCCAGGACACCTGCTGAGACAACAGACTATGTAACACTGCAGGAAGCCATTAACACTGCCCAGTACACTCTTTATACTGCAAGAGATACTCTCGAAGCGGCCCAGAACAAGGATGAGACCATTGCTGCTGCCAACAGCATCATCAGCGAAAACTCAACACTTGCCATTACACTTGCTGCAGAAGTACAGTCGGCATCAGACACAGTCGAGAGCTTAAGCGCGGAGATCTCCAGACTTGAAAGCGAGATCACCACCAGGGAGCAGGAGATAGATATCCTTGTGGATCTCGGTGTTCCCACTCCCACACCTACACCCGTTCCCGGCATAAACTCCGCTGCCCCTGTACAGAAGAGAGCAGACGGAGATGCCGATACAGGTTCGGATACGACCGATCCTTCCGATACATCAGAGACGACACCCACAACAGAGACCACCTCTGATCCTACAGCTAATCCTTCCACAGACAGGATCGGCGAACTCCAGGAAGAGATCGCTGAAAGGGAGGAGCAGATCGAGGAGCTTGAAGAGCAGCTGGAGGATGCCCAGGACAGACTTAACAGTGCATCCTCTTCCCTTGCTGACGTAAATGCCGCTATCGCGGAGGCACAGGCCGCCCTTGAGGCAGCTGATGCCCTTCCTTCCGTTTCTTCCGCCCAGTCTGCAGTTAACCTTGCCCAGGCAGGTGTTTCATCGGCAGTAACAACATATAACAATACCCAGATCACTGATGCCATTGCTGCAGATAAGGCTGCTGATGAGCAGAATGACAGGATAGAGGATATTGCCGATCTGGAGGAAAAGATCGAGAAACTGGAGGAGAAGATGTCTATCACTGAAGTGGTTGCTCCCACTTCCGGTTATGTATATAACATCACCATCCAGGATGGAGATATCATGGAGGACGATAAGACGGTCGTTATGTATATCGTCCCCGATACTTCCACATATTCCGTAACATTTAAGTTTGATACAAAGGTTGCCCAGGATATGAGTATCGGTCAGTCTCTTACCATAGACAAGTACTGGGTAGATGACTGTATCATCACCAATATCAAGCCTGACGCCGAGAACCCCAGAGAGAAACGTGAGGTCAAGTGCGCCATCCAGTCTACATGGGCATGGCCCGGAGAGTCCCTGACGGCAACAGCCGACAAGTCAAATGCCGACTACGAGCATGTAATCGCCAGCAGCGCCATCATCGAGGATAACGGAGGCACCTTCGTTTACGTTATCGAGGAGTCTACATCCCCTCTTGGTGACAAGTACGTCGTAAAGAGAGTCAAGGTGGATATAGAGGGTACAGACGGCGCCCTTACAGCAATCTCCGGTGAAGGTATCGAGGGAAATCTGATAGTAGTACGAAGTGAGGAGCCTCTCCAGGACGGAGACAGGGTAAGACTCGAAGACTACGGAAATAATTCTTAATGTGACTTGCGGGTCTGAAAGGTAAATAGAGATGTCAGTTAAAAGCTGGTTAAAAGATTATTTTAAAGAGACAGGTGACCTGGGTAAAAAGAGGCTGAAAAAGCTTGTGCTCTCTGCTCCCTTCTGGGTAATTGCCATAGCGCTCGCCCTTATTATCACAGGTATCGTCAGATATGCGGTCCTTACGGGTAACAGAGCTGATACCAGGATGGCCCAGATCTGGAGCCAGGGTTCAGAGACCCCCTACAGACATGTAGTTGTCTATGCCAGGGGAGCCAGACGGGAAGGACCGGAGTCCCCCCTGTCATATCTGGACCAGGAGGTCTCTTTGAGCAGAAAGGATATCCTTACCATCAGGGATTCCCTTCAGAATGTAGTAGATTCCCAGGAAAAGGGAAAGAAGGATAAAGGTGTTGATTCCGAAGGACGCCCCAAGGGCTGGGAGGACTGTTTTTCCTCATTCCTTACAGCTCCCGTCACGGAAGTCCTGGGGGATGAAGCGGGAAGAAGTCCTCAAAGCACGGATACCCAGATCGTTGCCATCGAAGGAAACTATGCTGCCTTCCACCCTTTCCAGTATCTATCGGGAGGATTCCTTCCGGAGGTCCCTGTGGATTCGGATCAGATAGTCTTAAATGATGTACTGGCCTGGAGATTTTTTAATTCCTATGATGTTGTAGGAAGCAGAGTATCTATCTTCGGACATGATTTTGTAGTTACAGGAGTCGTAAAGGAAAACGACAGCTTTATTGACAAGGACTGCGGATCGGGAGAACCCAGGGCCTATATATATTTCACTGCCATGGAAAAGTATGCCGTGCTTGATTCTGCCCTCCAGGGTGAAGGATCCGGAGATGCTGAGGAACCGGGTGCGGCAGAAAGCGATCTTCAGTTTGGTATCGGATGCTATGAGGCAATGCTGCCTGAAATGGTAAATAATGTTTCTGTTACTGACGTGAAGAACGCTCTCCCTAACTTTAATAATGCGGATCCCAAGCTTTACGTAGTCAGCCAGACAGGACGACTCAATGTGTTTAAGGTATGGGACTATATGCTGCCTTTAGGTGAGTCACAGTCTCTCATCGAAGGATATGAGTTTCCTCTGGGCGAGAAGGCTATCACCACTACCATAGGCCGCCTTTTTATCGATATCATCCTTGTACTGGCGGGTACGGCTCTTCTGTTTATCGGTATAATAATCGCTGTTATGAGAGGAAAGAAGTTTGCAGAGAATAACATCGTAAATCCTCCTGCTGATAAGAAGAAAGAGGAGACAAAAGAAGAACAAAATTGACTTCTATTTGAAACATAAAAACAATGCCGGAAAAGTATAATCTTTATATGATGTACTTTCCGGCATTTTAGCTTTCGGAGGAACGGAGGGCTTTATTTATGAATAATAATAAAATTAAACTACTTATATTATGTGTTGCAGGCTCAGTCCTTCTGGCAGCCTGTTCTTTTGATGCAGACAGAGCCGGAAGCGCCCTCTATGATCTGGGAAGCAATCTGAACGATGCGGTAGAAGGCGGCGATGATGAGGAGAAGGAAGTCATAGAGACTGCTGCTCCTGCAGAAACTGCGGAGACGGAAGAAGAGACAGAACCTTCAGAGACACAGGCAGATCCCACATCTACTCCTGTTCCCACTGCGACTCCCATGCCTACAGCAACACCTGCACCTGAGAGAGTCGATCTTTCTGAGCTTACCGAAGATACTATATCTGACGGGATCACGGTAGAAGATGAAGCTTTTGAAGAGCATTATGTGGACGGCAGCAACACTACTGTCGCCAGCTTCTCAGGAAACAGGATCCTGGTTCAGATAGATGATGCGCCCAATGTACAGACATCAGTTAATCTTCTTCTTGACGGATTCTATCAGGAGGCAGCCGGCCTCTACTCAAGATATACGAATGAAGCTCTTTCAGAGGTGGCTCTTGAGGGTGGCGCTATAGCTCTTCCTGACGATGATGAGGAGCCTTCTGATGATGCTGAAGAGCCGGAAGATGCAGATACAGAAGAGACAGATACAGCCCTTCCTTCTGACGGATCTTTTGATCCCTATGTGATCACCGTAAGCTATGACCATTCCACAAACGGAAGAGTCCTGAGCGTTATCATGTCCTATACGGTAACAAGAGGAGACGAGACAGTAGCATCAACTACCGAATATATGAATATAGACCTTTACACAGGTCAGTTCATTATCCCTTCAGTTATATCGGATGACCCCGATGCCCTTAACGAAGCGCTTCTTGCAGAACTGGCAAACAGCCCTGCTGCCCAGACGTCAGATGCGGATGATGAGGACGATGATGAGGACGAGGCAGAAGATGAAGAAGCGGATATCGGGGATGTCACACAGATATTTATCATGACTGAAGAAGCCGGTACCAGAGCGACATATGCAGAGATAATCGGCATTACAGAAGACGGAACAGTCAGAAGGGTAGTAGACCTTCAGGACTACAGCCAGTATTTCAACAGATACGGACGCATTGTCTTCGGCCTGGACAACTGACAGAACTTTGCCTGAGTTTTATGACAGATTGACGTGTAAAAGAAATTTGTTTGTTGCTCAAAACATTCAAATCGCACAAAAAAATGTTGCAAGTATGTGTAATATGTTGTAAACTTCACCTGTAAGAATCCGCGTTTTTATGGATTACGCATCACATAAGGCAGGCGGATCGCGCCGATGAACGGCGCAAGTAACTTTAGGTCCTAATTGGACAGAAATAAAACCTTAATTTTATGAGGAGGCAAAAACAATGAAGACAAAGAAGATTATTGCTTTGATGTTGTCATTGGCAATGGTTCTTGGTGTAGCTGCTGCATGTACCGATGACGGTAATGGAGAGACACCCGCTGCTACAAACGGCACAACACCTGCTGCTACAGAGCAGGCTACCGATGCATCTGAAGATGCAGACGCTAGCGTTGCTGAGTCCGACGTAGTCGCTGATGCTTCAGCTTACACAGAGCTTGCAATTGCTGATGTAACAGACGAAGGAGACAAGGTTCTGCTTTATGGTTGGAACGATGAGTTCCCTGGTCTCGTAACAAACTACTCTTCCGTAGAGTTCGATCAGGAAATCACAGAGTCCAACACATATCAGACAAAGCTTGACCAGGTTCTTGCATCTGGTGAAGACGCTCCTGATATCTTCGTTACAGACGCTGAGTGGACAAAGAAGTACATCAATTCAGATAACACACTTGCTGTTAACGATCTTGGTATTGCTTACAGCGAGCTTTCTGACATGTACAACTACACACTTCAGGTTGCAGCAGATGACAACAACGTAATCAAGGGTCTTTGCTGGCAGGCTACACCTTGTGGTATTTTCTACAACAAGACAGTAGCACAGGAGACACTCGGTGTTTCTGAGCCTGAGGATGTTGCACCTTTCTTCGCTTCTTGGGATGCAGTTCTCGAGACAGCTAGAACAGTCAATGAGGTTTCTGGTGGTGAGAAGAAGATCGTTGCTGGTATCGATGATATCGGAAACGCTTTCAAGTTCAACGCTAACAGATCTCAGGGCTGGGTAACAAACGGCCAGGTTACAATCGATCCCGTCTTCGAGGACTACTTCGAGATCGGTAAGACATTCAAGGATGAGGGTCTTACATTCGAGGCTGGTGCTTGGGGCGCTGAGTGGTATGCTGGTATGGAGAACCAGACAGTTCTTTCTTACTGGGGTCCCATGTGGCTTTCTGACTTCTGCATGAACATGGGTGCTGACGGCACTAACCCTACAAAGGGTGACTGGGGTCTTGTTCTTGGACCTTGTGACTTCTACTGGGGCGGCACATGGATGATGGCATCCAAGTACTGCGACATGAAGGCATCCGTTGCTCAGATCATGAGAGACATCGCTCTTAACCCTGACACACTTGATACACTTGCTCGTACAGGTGCTTGCTCATTCGTAAACAGCTACTCCATCATGTCTGGTCTTGCAAATGATCCTACATACGGTATTGATTACCTTGGCGGACAGAACGCTGCTGCTGTTCTCTTCGAGAAGGCTAACGATATCGACATGAGCCCTCTGGGCATCAACGATCAGCAGATCTGGTCTGAATTCTCTAACGTATTCAACTCTTACCTCTCTGGTGAGATCACAACAGTTGCTGACGCTGAGGATACATTCATCGCAAACGTTCAGGAGCTTGGTATCGTTTAATTCATATCAAACTTGTGATTACGTTTAACTAAGGTAATTGTGCGGGGCAGGGCAACACCCTGCCCCGCATTTCCTTATTTCAAGAAACTATTCTATTCGGGCAAATTAAATTTGGAGAGTGACGAAGATGGCAAGAGGTACTTATCAAGGCACCAAACATAAGGCTATGAGCTATACTAAGTTTGGTTATATCTTTATCGCCCCTTTCGTAATCGTTTATTGTCTTTTCAGTTTGTATCCGCTCCTTACCACATTCTGGTATACCGGCGCTAACATGAAGAGTACAACGGCGGAGTTCTGGGGATTCTCTGATAAAGAGGTTTACTATGATGAATATCTTGATCTGACACAGTACTACGATGACATTGAAGCCAGCGTAGGTATTCCTCAGCAGGATTACATGAAGATCAGGAATTTCTTTTCTGCCCAGTCTGCTGCTGACCAGTATGAGCCCCTTTATGCAGAAGGCATTCAGGCGCTTATCAATAACGGCGAGATCTCACAGGCTACAAGAGATCAGTTACAGCAGTCCCTGGACAACAATGATATTTCTTACCTTTCCGAAGACGGTTATAACGAACTTAAAACCTGGAAGGGTGGTTTTACAGATCTTGAGCTCACGATCACCGGTCAGCTTGGTTCATTGAACACAAAGCTTACTTCTATTGTTTCTCCTGAATCCACAGGTGAGGAAGAGGAGACGACAGACGAGATCACGGCTGAAGATATCCTTAGCAGCGACTCTTATGCTGAGTTTATTGCTACACTTGAAGCAGGTGAGTTTGACGAAGGTCAGCAGCTGCTCATCAACTATTTAACCGAAAAATCAGGAGCTGATTCGCTTGCAGCATATTTCAGTGATGAAAGTGTAAGCGTTGAAGATCCTATGTTCTATTACATTTGTGCTAACCTTAATTCTCCCAAGGCTAAGGATGCTGAGGGTGAGAATATCGGTTCCATCACTGTTCCTTTCATGACTAATCTTGAGACTTATCTCATGAAGAACACATGGCCCACCACTATCTCATCTCTTAATTCCTACTCCAACCTTGAAGGTTACTCCGACGGATCTATCGATCTTCACAGCGGAGAGGAGACACTCTATGCAGATCTTGAGACTCTTGAATCAATGGGTCTTCTTACCAACAGCGTACAGCTCGTAGCTGACGGTGAGACTCTTGTTCCCGAGTCTGATGTTTCTACAAACGTTCTCTACGCAATGAGAGAATTCATCGATTCCAACTACCAGTCCGATGACGTTAAGATCATGTCCGCCATGCAGATAAGCAAGCTTTCTTCTTATCTTGATACCATGGGCCGTGCAGTTCTTAAGGGACAGGGCGTTGAGGTCGACAAGTACATCACATTTAATGGTGATTTCGATGTAAACAAGTACAACGCTTTTAAGACTGAGATCGGTCTTAAAGATGTTCTTACAATGGATAAGTACGAAGAGCTCGATGAGGGCTACAAGCAGATGATCGTTGCTGCTGCCCAGGAAGTCGTTGCTGAGTATGAGCCCCAGCTGGCTCCTGCCGAGCAGGCTCTTGCAGCTGCAGAGGCATCCGGAGATGAGGCAGCTATCAAAGAGGCTAACGAGACTCTTGCTTCCGTAAGAAACAAGATCTCCCGTGCCCAGGCTGATATCAAGACTCCTGCAGGACTGCTCTCAAAGGTTAATGCCAAGTCAGAGTATATCTTTGTCGGATTTGATAACTTCGCCAACATCTTCTCCAATAAGGTAAGAAGAGATACAGTCTTTGGTTCATTTGTTACAACAGCAGTCATGTGGATCATTGGTTTCATTCCCCAGGTTGTCCTTTCACTTCTTCTTTCTGCTTGGTTCACAGATACTAAGCTTCACCTGAAGGGACTTAACCTCATGAAGGCTCTCATGTATCTCCCGAACGTTATAACGGCCGTTACGGTTGCTATCTTCTTCAGAAAGATCTTTGCATATACATCCGGTGGATCTGTTTCAGCTTCCCAGATAGTATTGCACTTCTTCGGTAAGGAAGAGGGTTATAACTTCTTCGAGAATCCTTGGGCAACAAGACTTATCGTATGTTTCGTTAACTTCTGGATGTGGTATGGTAATACAATGATCATCCTGATCGCCGGTATTACTTCCATCAGTACATCCCTTTATGAGTCAGCTCAGATCGATGGTGCTAACTCCGTTCAGACCTATTTCAGGATCACGCTGCCTCTGCTTCGTCCCATCCTGTTGTTCCTCATGGTAACATCACTTATCGGTGGTCTGCAGATGTATGATATTCCTATGAACATCAACATGAACCCTGCACTCATCAACTTCAATGGAACGATGATCAAGTCAACGAGAACAGTTCTCATCTACATCAACCAGCAGGCTTTCGGTATGCAGGATGCTAAGCAGGTTGGTATCGCAGCTTCTGTTTCGATAATCCTCTTCGTCGTTACGACGATCCTTTCCGTCTGCATTTTCTATCTCCTCAGAGATAAGGATGCTGCTAAGGCTGCTAAGGAAAAGAAACTGGCAAGAAAGGCAGGTGCTGGCAGATGAGTTATAATCAGAGAAAATTACAGAGTAAGTCAGGATCTATAGCTGCATATAGTGCAATGGTCTATATCGTAGTTATCTTCTTTTCCATCCTGGCCATCATACCTTTCTGGTACATGTTCATGAATGCCACATGGGATTCATTCAACGTATCATCAAGATTTATCCTTTGGCCTAACTTCAAGAACCCCGGCCAGCTGTTCACGAACTGGAAGAATCTTCAGGAGCGTGCTACATTCAGCTTTGCCGTCGGTTTCAAGAACTCATTTATCATTTCCATATCGACAACCATCCTGTCGACATATTTCTCGGCTCTGACAGCCTACGGTCTTACTATCTATCAGTTCAAGGGCCGTAAGACTCTCTTTACCCTGATCATCGGCGTTATGATGGTTCCTACGGCAGTTAACATCACAGGTTTCTACCGTTTGATGCTCGCTATGGGTCTTCTGGGAACAAAGTGGCCCCTTATTCTTCCGGCCATCGCTGCTCCTTCAACCGTATTCTTCATCAAGCAGTTCCTTGATTCAGCTTTCTCACTCGAGATCGTTGAGGCTGCAAGAATCGATGGTGCAGGTGAGTTCTTCACATTCAACAGGATCTGTCTTCCTCTTATGATCCCCGCTATTGCTACACAGGGTATCTTCGCTTTCCTCGGATCATGGAACAACTTCTTCGCTCCTTCGATCCTTCTGAACAGAACAGAGAACAAGACACTTCCTTTGATGGTTGCACAGCTCTACGGTGACCGTTTCGTCGATTACGGAATGATCTACCTCGGACTTTCCGCCTCCATCGTCCCTGTTATTATCGTCTATGTATTCATGCAGAGATTCATTATTCAGGGTGTTGCTGCAGGTGGTGTTAAGGAGTAATTACACTCCCTTGCAAAAAGTTCTATACAGACTGCCTTCTCCGGAAGGCAGTCTTTTTTTGCATATTTGTATGATAAGCCCTTTTGTTTACTTTTTGTTTATTTATAAACAGGCGCGGATAGTGTAAAATGAAAAGGATTTTTGAAAACAAACCGCATGGAGGAAACACTTATGAAATTCGGTCATTTTGACGATGCGAAGAAGGAATATGTTATTTCTTCACCCAGGACTCCTTATCCCTGGATCAACTATCTCGGTAATCAGGGATTTTTCTCTTTGATCTCAAATACTGCAGGCGGCTATTCTTTCTACAAGGATGCCAGACTCCGCAGGATCACGAGATACCGCTACAACAACGTACCCCTTGATATGGGCGGACGTTATTTCTACATCAACGACAACGGTACGATCTGGAATCCCGGATGGTCTCCCGTTAAGACTGAACTCGATGAGTACGAGTGCCGCCACGGTATGGGCTATACCGTTATCGAAGGAAAGAAGAACGGCCTTAAGGCTGAAGTTACTTTCTTCGTCCCCCAGGACTACAACGGAGAGGTGCAGCAGGTAGTTCTTACAAACGAGAGCTCCGGGGCTAAGGATTTCTCCATTTTCTCCATGGCTGAATGGTGCCTTTGGGATG
>JAGAFH010000037.1 GCA_017612755.1 Clostridiales bacterium | reverse complement strand
TTCTGCAGCTCTTGCTTCTGCTCTTTCCGGCTATTCCGGCACAAGGACTGTAACAGAGACATGGAACTTATTTACTGATAATGACGGTAATCTTTGTGTTTCCCCGGATTACCTCTATGTAGTCTATGATTTCATTTATTTCTATCCTTCATTCACTGTTAATTTCGACGGCAATTATGCTTCTGTAGTCGATCATACAGAGTGGTGGTGGGACGACGGAGACGGCGTTTATACAAACTCTTCCGAGATCGAGCTTGATGTTATCCCTGTAGCATCTGCACAGGATTACGGCTTTGAGTGGAATTTCTTCTACACAGTCGCTTATAACGGTACAGTAGTATACTGCTCTACTGATAAGTCTGATTCCGGTATGTACATCGAGTCTTATTTCTATCCCTCTGATGTATCTTATCTTGGAGACAGCAACGGAAACTTCTATGCAGGACAGTACACTGTTTCCTTCTATGATCTTAACGGTAACATGTTTGCTTCTGATACATGTACAGTTGAGAACACAGCGAACGGCGCATACACAGGTTCAGTTGTTGAAGTACCAGTAGCAGTTTCAAGCGGATCCGGTTCAGGAACAGGTATAGATACCGATTTCACATTCAATGTCGGTGAAGCAGTTTACTTCGATCAGACATTCTATGACAATACATACGATCCCGTATGGTTCGATGTTCCCGGCGATCAGTTCCTTTACGAAGGTACATATCCTTCAGGCGCATCCCAGATCCAGCTGACAGTACAGCTCGACGGATCTTATCAGGACAGCATCGAGTATGAGTACTATTACTGTGCTACACAGCCTACTTCCGTAGACGACTTTACATATCTTGAGACAGGTGAAGCCGGCATCACAACATATGGTACTTATGACTACTATGATTGTGATTATTCAGGTACAGTACAGAACGGTTATTACCTCTGCGCTCTCTATCCTGATTCCACAGGTGATATTCTTGCATACAATGTATGTAAGGTCGGTTAATATTACTGATATTGACCATTGGCCGGCATTTTGCTAATATTGCCATAACTGAATAATCTAAGCGTTGATGGGGAACAGTACCGTCCCAGAGCTTGCACAGAGAACTGCCGGTTGGTGCGAGGCAGTGAAGCAAAAGACAGGGAACTCGCCCCGGAGCTGCCATCTGAACATCCGTAAGGATAAAGTAGGACAGGCCGGAGGTCCACCGATAAAAGGACAGGATATCGGATGAATATCCCGTATCCGGTGAGTGCACCGAAGTAAAAGGTGAATTAGAGTGGTACCGCGAACGACCCTTCGTCTCTAAGAGGACGAAGGGTCGTTTTGTATCGCAAGGAGGCAAGACCATGAACAGCAGAAAGTATCAAAAGTTTCCTGAAGTGGAACTGGAGAACAGAAAATGGCCGTCAAATAAGATGACCAAAGCTCCCATCTGGTGTTCCGTAGACTTAAGGGACGGAAACCAGGCTCTGGAAGTCCCTATGAACCTTGACCAGAAACTGGAGTTCTTTGAGTATCTGACAGAGATCGGATTTAAGACCATAGAGATCGGTTTCCCGGCTGCTTCGGAAACGGATTATAACTTCTGCCGTCATCTTATCGATAATGATCTGATACCGGATGATGTGGCTATTCAGGTACTGACCCAGTCCAGGTCTCATATCATTGACAAGACTATGGATGCGGTTTACGGTGCAAAGAATGTGGTCATCCATCTGTATAACTCTACCAGCACCCTCCAGAGAGACGTGGTATTTGACTTTGGAAAGAAGGAATGCATCGACCTGGCTGTTGAAGGTGCAAAGATGATCAAGGATTATATCGACCAGGACCAAAGCGGTACCAACTGGATCTTAGAATATTCCCCTGAGAGCTATTCCTCCACAGAACCTGATTTTGCGGTGGAGATCTGTGATGCCGTTCTGGATGTCTGGCAGCCTTCAAAAGAGAATAAGGCGATCATCAATCTGCCGGAAACAGTTGAATATACCATGCCCAATGTCTATGCGGACATGATCGAGTATTTCTGTACCCATACAAAGTGGAGGGATGAGATCATCGTATCCCTGCATACCCATAATGACAGGGGAACGGCAGTAGCTTCTTCCGAACTGGGTATCCTGGCGGGAGCTGACAGGGTGGAAGGTACCCTGTTCGGAAACGGTGAGAGGACAGGTAATGTGGATATAATCACTCTGGCCATCAACATGCTGATGCACGGGATAGATCCGGGCCTTGATTTTTCAAATATCAACAGATGTATCGATATCTATGAGGAATGTACGGGCATGAAAGTGCCTCCCAGACATCCCTGGGCAGGGAAACTGGTGTTTACGGCCTTCTCCGGCTCCCATCAGGATGCCATCAATAAAGGAAAGAAGAAGATGCAGGAAAGGTCTTCCGAAGTATGGGCAGTTCCTTATCTGCCTATCGATCCTGCAGACGTGGGAAGGGACTACGAGCCTATCATCAGGATCAACAGCCAGTCCGGAAGAGGCGGTGTGGCTTATGTTCTGGAAACATATTTCGGTATCATCCTGCCCAAGAGCTTCCAGCGTGATTTCCTGAATGTGATCAAGCAGGAGACGGATACAAATGAGACGGAACTTCTGCCCCAGCAGGTCTTTGAGCTGTTTGACGATAACTACATAAATGTTCTGGCTCCCTACGGACTGGAGTCTTTCACCGAGCATGCCATAGGAGATAAGAGATCAGAAGTTGAGGCAGTGATCAGCGTTAACGGTAAAAAGGAGAACATCAGCGGAAAAGGAAACGGTCTCCTTGACGCTTTTGTCAACGGATTCTCGGAATATACCGGAATCGCTTTCTCCATCAATATGTATTCTGAGCATGCCATGAAGAGCGGTACGGATTCTGCCGCTATCACATATATCGAGATAAGGAGGAAGTCGGACGATAAGATATTCCTTGGTGCCGGAGTGTCCAGTTCGGTAACAAAATCATCTGTTCGTGCTATAATAAGTGCGTTCAACAGAATGATCAAGGAGTGATTCTATGTTCTACGATTATCTTGTTGTGGGAGCGGGTCTTTTCGGATCCGTTTTCGCCAGGCAGATGACAGATGCAGGCTTTAAGGTCCTTGTTATCGACAAAAGGGACCATATAGCCGGAAATATATATACAGAAAACGTTGAAGGCATAAACGTCCACAAATACGGAGCCCATATATTCCATACCAACGACAGGACAGTCTGGGAATATGTGGGAAGGTTCGCCGAGTTTAACAGATATACCAATTCTCCCGTAGCCAACTACAAGGGGGAACTGTATTCTCTGCCTTTTAACATGTATACCTTCAATAAGATGTGGGGCGTTACCACCCCTCAGGAGGCCTACGACAAGATAAACGAACAGCGTGAAGCATCCGGTATCACAGAGCCCAAGAACCTTGAGGAACAGGCCATAAGCCTGGTGGGAAAGGATATCTACGAAAAGCTCATCAAAGGATATACCATGAAGCAGTGGGGAAGGCCCTGCTCAGAGCTTCCCAGCTTTATAATAAAAAGGCTTCCCGTAAGGTTTACTTTCGACAATAACTACTTTAACGCCCTCTATCAGGGCATTCCTAACGGCGGTTATACAAAGATGGTCGAAAATATCCTGGAGGGTATCGATGTAAAGCTCAACTGTGATTATCTGAAGAACAGGGAAGAGCTTGATAAGAAGGCAAAGACCATAGTTTACACCGGCCCCATCGATGCTTTTTACGACTTCAGGTTCGGACCTCTTGAATACAGGACCGTCAGGTTCGAGACAGAAGTCCTCGATATTCCCAATTTTCAGGGAAATGCAGTCATCAACTACACAGACAGCGAGACTCCTTACACGAGGATCATCGAACATAAGCATTTTGAATTCGGAACCCAGGAAAAGACTGTCATCAGCAAGGAGTATTCCAAGAGCTGGGAAAAGGGGGATGAGCCCTACTATCCCGTAAATGATGATAAAAACTCCGAACTTTACGAAAAGTACAGAGCCCTGGCAGATGAGGAGAAGAATGTTATCTTCGGCGGAAGACTGGGCGAATATAAGTATTACGATATGGATGTGGTAGTTAAGAGAGCCCTTGAAGTCTCATGGAGAAGGATCAACGGATGACCGGAAGGATAAAAGGACTTTTCATCAAATATAAAAGCGTGATCATGTATCTGATATTCGGCGTCCTTACGACTGTCGTCAATATCATCTCCTTCTGGGTATTTGCCCATCCTTTAGGTCTGGCGACAGTCCCTTCAAATATTATCGCATGGATCATAAGCTGTACTTTTGCATACATTACTAACAGAAAATGGGTATTTGAAAGCCGGGTCAAAGACAGGAATGGCATCATCAGGGAAGTCATCTCCTTCTTTACATGCCGTCTTGCCACCCTGGGTGCAGAGACCCTCTTTATGTGGATATTCATCGACGTTCTCGGATTTAATGATATGATCATCAAGGCTATTGCTAATATCATGGTCATCGTATTAAACTATGTGGCCAGCAAGCTCATAATATTCGCAAAGAAAAAGGAAGGGTAAATGGACAAGAAAAAAGAGGGCATTTCAAAGATAACTCTTATTTCCTGGATCATCATCGCGGTCTATCTGATAGCGGGATGCTTTTATATAAAGAGCCTTCCCGCTTCTGTTTACGGAGACGGCTATGAGTATATGTTCCAGACCACTTCCTTCAGAAACCACTTATCCTTCGAAGTAACTCCTCAGGATGTGGAAGATACGGCCAGGGTCTTTGATGACAACAGGGCCTACGATAAGTATTCGGATCTTACCCCCGATAAAGACGGGAAGGCCTACTGTAACCACTTCGGATTCTATTCGGTACTGGTGCTCCCTCTGAGGATGCTCCTTTTCAGACTGGGGTATGATCCCACATACTCCTTCTTTATCTTTAATCTGATCCTTATGATCGCGGCGGCATCAGTTACGCTCCTGTTTCTTAAGACCGATGATATCAAGAAACTGTGCCTGGTGCTCCTGATACTTTTAAGTCCTGCGTTCTTATATATATCCTGGGTCCACACGGAAGTGTATATCTTCGCTTTCTGCTGTATGGGCCTTGTATTCTGGCATAACAAAAGGCGTGATATCGCCATACTCATGGTGTCCATAGCCGCTATCCAGAATCTTGGCATCCTGCCCCTGGGAATGATGATTGGCATAGATCATATTATCGATGTATCTGTTGCTTCAAAGAACGAAAAAAAGAAGGTGCCTTTCCTTTGCAGGAAGATCCTTCCTTACGGCTTCCTTTATCTTCCTGCCTTCGTCCCCATGGCAATGAACCTGATCCACTTTGGTACCATCAGCGTTATCGCCGATAAGGTTACGGATACTACTGATCTTCTGCGGAAGATGGCAGCATTTGTGATGGATCCCAACATAGGGATCATCGTATATGCTCCCGTTATGGTAATCGGTTTTGCAGCAGTCGCTATAGCATCCCTCATCACTAAGGTCAACTTACGAAAGACGGTCCTTTATGTACTGGCAGTACTGGGAATGCTCTTTATCGTAGCTTTCGAAAGACAGATCAACTGCGGAATGAACGGCATCATGAGATACTGCGTATGGATCTTTCCGGTCCTGTTCTTCTACTTTGTACTGAACTTCGACTTTGCTTTCAGAAACTATAAGCTCTTTCATGTCCTTTCAGGCTTAAGCGCAGTACTGACAGCCATTATTATGAGCCTTTTTCTGTGGGGGCCTTTTGTTTACGGCCAGAATGATTTTTCACCTCTTGCAAAACTTGTGCTTTCCACATGTCCTTCAGTCTATGATCCTCCTGTGGGTATCTTTTATTCCAGATGCTGCGAGCATGAACTCTACTACAGCGAGGACCCTGTATCTTTTTTCGACAGTGAAGGCTACTCAAGGAAGATAATCGTCAGTAAAGAAGCGTTAAATAAGCTGAAGGACGGTTCCTGGCTTATCGTTGATGATGACCTTAACGCCCTGGATATTAATGACCTTGATATGAAGGAATACCTGAAAGGGGAGGTCTGGTATATAGATCTTCAGAAGGGTTACAGGCTCTACAGCATTTCAGATAAGATCGATTACTACAGGGAGTCCAACGATGTGCCCAGAGGATCCGGAATGTATAAGGACTCGGAGACTTACTGCTGGCTGAGGCCTGATGCGTTTATGGCTGTAAATAACAGTGACTCAGTACAAAGGTATGGCCTTGAACTTGTCATAGAGCCTTCAAGGAGCGTTTATAAGAAATCGGGAACTGACTTTAATACGGAAATATATATCAACGGTACCCTTGTCAGGACTATCGCAGAAGATGATATGAGATATGATAAGAAGAACCGGTTCCTTATAAGTCCGGATCTGATCCCGGATGATGATATCCTTTTCGTTGAACTCAGGTCATCCCAGTCCTACGGCAGTGACAGCGCCCTTGATACTAATAAAGAGAGTTTCAGGTTTATGTATCTTGGCCCGGTGATCTTCTATGAAGTCGGGGAATATATAAACTTTGCGGGATCTGACAGAAATTCCGGGGATTTCCTTGATACCACCCTTTATGTGGAAGATGACAATGCCTGGACCTCAGGAACGGAATTCAAGCTTACGATATTTATCGATACGGAAGAATATGCTCCCGGAACGATCCTTACCGGCAACCTTGATACTGATAAGGTCTTAGGGGATGAGCAGACTGTCGAACTTAAGGTCAACGGAGTCTTAAACGATACGGTGGTACTTACGGATGATGAGGATGAGTTTGTATTCTTCTTTGAAGTGCCTGAAGACGGACGGGTGGAACTCAGGTTTAATCTTCCCGATGCCACATCACCTGCGGCTCTGGGAACGAATGAAGATGACGGCAGGATACTGGCTCTCTATGTAGATGATCTTCTCATAGAAGAGGCATCATAAGAGAACTTCCATACCGTACTTGTAGGGTGTAAATCCCAGGGAATCATAGAATGCTTTTGCCCCGTCATTTCCTTCCCATACGTTAAGAGTGATATTGTGGCAGCCGGTATCTTTAGCATATTCTTTTATGTAGTTGAAAATGGCTTTTCCCACGCCCCGGCCCCTGGCTTTTTCATCTACGCAGATATCGTCGATATAGATGGTCCTGATATCCGTAAGGATATTGTCTGCAGGATGGGTCTGGATAACGCAGAAACCGTAACCTCTGACTTTTCCTTCTTCATCCTCGTAAACGAATATTGGGCGGTCGTCTAAAGATATAAGGGCAGAAAGCTCCCTTTCAGTATACTTGGTGGAATTACCCTTAAAAAGGTCAGGGCGTATCTTATGATGCACCTCCAGGACCTGGGATAAAAGGGAAAGGATATCTTTTATGTCTTTTTCTTCAGCGCGTCTTATCATTGGGATCCTTACAGCATCTTCGAGCGGTTCCTGTACTCCTCATCGCTTCTCTTTCTGGCTTTATTCCTGTAGAT
>JAGAFH010000036.1 GCA_017612755.1 Clostridiales bacterium | reverse complement strand
CTGGCCAATAACTACGGCCCCGGTCCCGGAAGTGCCTAGATCAATTTTGGAAAGATCTTAAGGGAGGAGATGTCTTCTTACAGGGATGAGATGATCATATCCACAAAAGCCGGATATACCATGTGGCCGGGACCTTATGGTGACTTCGGCAGCAGGAAATATCTTATTGCCAGTCTGGACCAGTCCTTAAAGAGGATGGGCATTGATTATGTGGATATCTTCTACCACCACCGGATGGATCCTGATACGCCTCTTGAGGAGACTATGGGAGCACTGGAGCATATCGTCAGAAGCGGTAAGGCGCTTTATGTGGGCCTTTCAAACTACGATGGCCCTACGCTCACGAGAGCAGCAGACATCTTAAATGACAGAAATGTACCTTTTGTCCTGGCCCAGAACTGCTACAACGTCCTAAACAGGACTGTTGAGGAGAACGGTCTTAAAGATGCTGTGAAAAAAGTGAAGAAGGGACTTATCTGTTATTCGCCCCTGGCCCAGGGAATGCTTACAGACAGATATTTTAACGGCATTCCTTCCGACAGCCGCATTAAGACAGACGGCAGGTTTCTTCACGAAGAGCAGGTGACAGGAAAGAACCTGGAAAGACTTAAGGCTTTAAATGAGATTGCTAAGGAGAGGGGACAGACATTAGCTGAGATGGCCCTTGCCTGGCTTTTACAGGATGAAATCGTAACCTCTGTTATCGTAGGAGCATCAAAACCTGAACAGATAAAGACTAACCTTAAGGCGGTTAGGAATATCATCTTCAGTTCCGAAGAGCTAAAGAAGATAGATGAGTTATCACGGTAACTTTTTTATTCATAATATTTTCCTTGAAGGCAGGGCTCCGGGGACATTTTTCCCCGGAGCCTCTGTTTTTTCTGAAAGTACATAAAGAGTACACATTGGTTATTTAAACTCACCTCATAAAACGATAAAATACATGAGGAGAGTGTGAGATGAAAAAGCATTATACAAGGATCACTATAGCATTTACGTCATTGATACTGGTGGCATTCCTTCTTGGTGGAGGCTTCTACACATATGTCTGCGCCGCGAAGATAATGAATGACAAGATGGATGAGATATCTTTTCACTGGTGGGTTGACCGTCCCTATATGGGGAATAGCAGTTATACCTATGATGAATTGATATTGGACACCTACTGCAGCCATTGGCGTTATAACGATCTGTTATGGAATTACGAACATGTGGGCGTATATGACAGACTGATCCTGGGTGACGGAAGGGTCTTTGAGCCCAGGGATTTCGTCTCTGTGTACAGACATGATTCTGATTCCGGATATCTGGAGAATACCAGGATCTTTTTCACGGATGAGCCTCTTGAGATCGGTGAAACAGATGATTATATCTGGCATACATCAATTAGTGGAACCTGCGATAATGTCTTTATCTATGACGGTACTTTGGAATACAGAAATGCATCGGGTTTTGATATTACTGAATATGAATATAAGATCCCGGGAAATGAGTACGGTACCGGTGGGAATGAGATGGATGTCTCCGAATGGTTAGGCGATGAGGGATGTGATGTAAGATATTCCAGGATGGCCGGTTCAAGAGAGGATGAGAGACTTAATTCCGAGGCGGAAAAGCTTCTTGACGGTCTCCTTTCCGATCCTGAGACCGACCCGAGGTTCGGGAAGACGGAGAAAAGCCTCATCACTTCTTATTATGTAGTCTACGATGCTACAGGCCGGGATTCTGATCATCCGGCAGAATCATATGCCGTCTATTTATATCACCCTCTGCAGATAGCCTTCCTTGACCATATCCCGGTATATGTAACTTGTTTTATTGCCCTGGCTGTTATAGAGATCCTCGTTATCCTGTTTATGAGAAGACTCTACCGCAACCGTATGGATCTGGAACTTCGAAGCCGTGACCTGACAAGGAGTATCGCCCACGACCTTAAGACCCCCCTGGCCGTTACACAGGCATATGTGGAGAACTGGGAATATATTGATGAGGAAGACCGTCATGAGTATTCCGAGAAGCTTAATCAGGAAGTTCATAACATGGACAAGATGGTCACAGAACTTCTCAGCATACAGAAGATGGATTCAGGAGAACAGAAACTGAACCTGGAAGATGTGGAACTGGCTTCACTGGCAACCTCGGTCTATAATCAGATGAAGCCCGTGATAACGGAAAGAGGCCTTGATGTGGCCATCATAAAGGATGACAGGAAGGGTTCTTACGTGGTAAATGCTGATCTTGAGATGATCAGGACGGTTATGGGCAACTTCATATCAAATGCGGTGAAGTATGCAGATACCAAGGTAAGGATAAAGCTTATGGGTAACGACAGATATGTTACCTTCATGGTCTCCAATGACGGTGAACCCATAAGCAACAGTGAGCTTAAAAAGGTATGGGATGCTTTCTACAAGAAGGACAATTCCAGGACAGACAGGATCGGAAGCAGCGGCATGGGACTTGCCATCTCAAGGAGCATCCTTAAGCTTCATAAGGCGAAGTACGGAGCGGTGAGCGACGGTTCCATGGTCTCTTTCTGGTTTAGGATGAAAAGGGTCAGATAATGGAAGAAAAGTATAAGATATTACTTGCAGAAGATGAGAGGGGGCTAAGGGATATAGTCTCCCTCTTTCTGCGGAAGAACGGATTTGACGTTGATACCGCTTCTGACGGAAATGAAGCTTATTCACTGGTGGAAAATAACAGATATGACGCAATTATCCTTGATATCATGATGCCCGGAAGAGACGGTAAGGAAGTCTGCAGATTCATAAGGTCTATGTACGACGTACCTGTTATCTTCCTTACTGCTCTTGGAAAAGAAAAGGATATCGTGGAAGGATATGAGATAGGCGCAGATGAATATATCACCAAGCCTTTTTCCACCAAGCTGCTCCTGGTGAAGATAAATGCACTTATCAAGAGATACCGTGGTCTTCTCGTCAAGGGAGGCAAGACCGTCATCGATGAGATTATGATAGAGCCTGCCAGAAGATATGTGACCGTAAACGGAAAAGAAGTGACCCTGGCGCCCAAGGAATACGACCTTATGATGTATCTTATCGATAATAAGAACATCATCCTGACGAGGGACCAGATCCTGGATAAGGTCTGGGGAATGGAATACGAGGGCTATGACAGGGCAGTGGATACACATATAAAGAAGCTCCGGGCAGCCTTAGGTGATGCAAGTTATCATATACAGACTGTGATAAAATCAGGATATGTCTGGAAGAACCGGCAATAAAGGAGAAAAACAGATGATATCCCTTAATGATTATCTGTATGACGGAAATACTGTAGTTAAGATACTTCATACGTACTCACAGGATCTGAGAAATGAAGCTATCGGGAATGATAACGGAGTGGATCTGGCCCACAGCAACTGTCTTCTTCAGATGATCGAGCTTCTGGAACATAACGACTTCCTGACGGCCCAGGCCCAGCAGATAAGGGAGTTCTACAAGTATATGGCCGATAAATATCCCTTTCTGGCCTTCACCTTCAAGGGCAGGATCAAATCCCTTATCAGGCTTGAAGGAAAGATAAACGGAAACATAGTTGAATATATATACGACTACTACATGGAAAACGGAACATTTCCTTCCGAGGCCCAGATAAAAGAGCAGATAGCCAGGATCAAGGACCTGATCGCCTACAGGATAGTAATATCCCTTCCGGCCTGCCACTTAAAGCCCGGAGATGACAGAAGGGAAAGGGAACTTAAGTATCTTTATGAGATAGCGGATGCCCTTCCTGATTTTCTCGAAAAGAGAGGGTTCAATCCTGAACTGTCAGGGGTGGATTTCCATTCCCTTACCATAGATGAGAAAGTAAGCCGTTACTACAGGGACTATATCGAGAGACCAAATATCGTGGGATACCAGTCCCTTCATATAGCTTTTTTCGACATAACATCCAGAAGTGATATCGAGGTCCAGCTCCGTACAAAGGAGATGGACGATAATGCAGAGATAGGCGATGCCAACCACTTCGGTTATGAGAAACGCCAGCAGAAGGAAAGGGCAAGAAGAGAGGCGATCCCGGTGGGAGCCAATAAGTTCTTCGACGATGCCTACGAAAGATGCATCATGCTCCAGCAGCTTGATCTGAGCAAGGTCAACGTAAACATGTTCGGCGCGGTGGACAATAGTCTCATTAATGACGGATGCGGCCTTTTCAGAGGACGTCTCATCCTTCCTTATGAGCATCTCTCAAGATTTCAGAATGATCTTATCTGATGAAGATATGATAAAATCATAGAAAAGCCCGGGAGGTCATCACTATGGATAAAAAGGCAATGTACTCACTTTCTTACGGACTCTTTGTGGTAACTTCAAACGTCAACGGAAAAGACAACGGATGCATCACAAATACTGCCATCCAGGTGACATCTGAACCTAACAGGATCGCACTGGCTGTAAACCGGGATAACTACACCAATGAGCTGATGAAGCAGTCCAAAAAGTTCAATATCTCCGTCATCTCACAGGAAGCTGACTTTGAACTCTTTAAGAGGTTCGGATTCCAGTCGGGAAGAGACGTGGATAAGTTCGACGGCTTCAGTGAATACGAGCGTTCCGAAAACGGTATCTTATACATTACGAAAGGCACCAATGCCTTCATATCCGCCGAGACCGAATGCCAGCTGGAACTGGGGACCCATACTTTATTTGTTGCAAAGGTAACGGATATGCAGGTCCTCTCCAATGCACCGTCTGCCACATATGCTTATTACCAGTCTGACATCAAACCTAAGCCTGAGGCAGTAGGAACAACTAAGACAGGTGAGACCATCTGGCGATGCACCATCTGCGGATATGAGTATGTGGGTGAGGAGATGCCTGACGATTTCATCTGCCCGATCTGTAAACATCCTAAATCGGATTTTGAGAAGATCGTAAAATAAGAGCAGCTGATCAGTAAAATTCCGTTTCCACGATGCGGCTGTATTCCCTGAGGGCATAGGTGCCGTCGTGGGCTTCCCCGGGGACGGTCCTGGACATGTTGCCTGAGGATGTGATCCTGACTACTCCTGCGTTTGCCAGGATATCACTTATCTGCTTTCTCTTTTCGATGTTGCTCGTAAGAACTGAGGCTGTCTGGAGATGCCCCTTGTTTTTATGGAGAAGATGGATCTTATCCATGGGGAGCTTTTTGATCCAGACGCTCCTGTACATGTAGGAAAGTTCAAGTCCGCTGTCTCTTTTTACGATGACGCTGATGCCGTCTTTGCTGAAGATCCTGCTCTTTGTTTCATGCTGTTCCAGCTTTTCGTTATAGATATTGATGGCGTTCTTGGCGCGCATGCCGTAGTCTGCGGGTTTAGAGGATGCATTTACTTCCGTGAATATTGTAAAGAATCTCTCTCCGAAGCTGTCTGCTTCCTCGTCAGAGTCTGTATCCAGGAAGATGCCCTGACAGGAGGAACAGAGAGTCTGGTTAGTGATGCAGATGGATCTGGCCAGTTCTCTCAGGTCTTCGTCGGTACAGTCAGGCTCGCAGTAGGCAAAGGAGAGTTTGTGGCCCCAGGCGATGATCTTGGTGTTAACATTTGCAAAATGCCTTGCTGCCGATATGGCCGCATCGCCTCCCCAGACAGCTATTCCGTCCGATATGTCAGCCAGTTTCTTTATCGACTCTGTCTCTGTGGAGGGGACATCGAACACATAGATAAAGGGGGCCAGGGAAGGGGAGATGCTGATCATTTCCGACAGGAGCTTTACCGAAAGTCCGGAGTCTCCCATGGGGAGTTTTAAGATGTTGATATTCCCTGCAAGAAGGCCCTCTGTAACGCTGTAGGCGGGAAGGACGTCCAGGTTCCCGGCTGCTATATGAAGAAGGATCCCCAGGGGATATCTCTTTCTTCTAAAGCCGCTGATCGTTTCTTCCCTGTCCGGAAGTTCTATGTCTATCTTTTTCTGAAGTCCGTCTCTGGAGAACATATAAAGGAGGTCGTCGAACTGCTTTTTGCTGACTCCGAAGGTCTCCAGGAAAGGCTTTACGGTATCGTCGAATTCGCCGTCTTTTACTCTTTTTGCCAGAGTATCGCAGGCGGTTATGACATCTTCGATATTAAGCTTGGTATCTGTCTTCAGAAAGCCGTTAAGATCTTCCGGAAGTCTTTCCAGAAGTTCCTGCTGCATCTCAGTTCCGTAGATCTGTCCGTTATAGAGGATCATGAACCCTCCTTAAGGTATTCTTCTCCGCCTGCAGCGCAGGTAACTATATCTGCTACTCCTACACGTCCGATTATCTCCAGCCAGGGGGACTTTGCTCCGCAGGGGCATCCTTCGTCGTGAAGTACTCCAAGATCGTCGGTCATGACACTTACTACGGGAGTGCTCCTGACCATAGGGGAGATAAGATTAACAAGTCCGATCGTCCCGTTTTTTACAGGCTTCAGAGTGTCGGGATCTCTGATGATGACCCTGCCGTAGGCCGGTACATGGAAATGGTGACATCTGCAGTCCGTATATAGGATAGGATGCTCTACTGCGCCGAAGAATTCGATGATGTGGTCTTCGTCTATATCCAGCACTTCCTTAACAAGTCTGTAGAACTCCTTCTTGTCAGGCTGCTCCGTATAGAACTGTTTCCATCCGCCGCCCATGGTGATAAGGCTGCCCTTGGGCATCTTATATCTGATGCCTTTTGCCTTCATGTCTTTGAGAAGGAAATAGGTATAGGCCGGAAATCCTATAGTCCTCATGGGACACCTGGACTTTGAGCATTTTTCCATGGCCTTTAAGACCCGGTCCCAGTTGAGCTTGTATCCAGAGTCTGTCATCTCCAGTGCAAAGGTCCTGGATCTTGCAGGGGCAAAAAAGGTAAAGCCGTAGGCGGTCTTACTGAAGGCCGTCTTGTTTGTCTTAGTGGGCTGGTATCCGAAGATTATGTAGTTGGTGGGCTTTATGGACCACAGTTTATGGTACTTTCCCACATTTATGACCATGTGGGATCCTGTCATCAGGCTCTTCAGGTCGAACCCGATCCTGGACATAGTGCCCGAGGTCCCTGAGGAGGTGGCTTTTATTATCAGCTTTCTGTCTGGAACGCTGGTAAGGGTGTGGTGCTTGAAATAAAGGGTGGGGATAAACGGGAGGTCCGCCAGATCATCTATAGTGTTGATCTTTTCGGGAGAGAAACCGGCTTCATCCAAGATCCTTCTATAGTCGCTGCAGTTGTTGTAGCAGAAGCTGCAGGTCTCACGAACAGAGGAGGCGAACAGATCGTCCGTCTTGCTGAGGTCATAGATATGCCTGGTCCTGAAGAGTTTTCCGGTGTAGCTCATCCTCGTCCTCCGTCCTTCTATGATTATATCACAGGCCCCGGGCGCAATTTTTTATTATATTCTTTGTATTTATTATTCTTATAGTGCTATAATCTATAAGTTATTCTTGATATTATGGGGAGGAGTGGGCTTGAATATACTGTCGCTCTTATATAATCTTTTCATAGAGCCGTTACAGCTCCTGTTTGAGTTCATTTTTTCCGTCTCCTACAAGAGTATTAAAGATCCCGGTATCTGCATTATCATCCTGAGTATCGTCATGAATCTTCTGGCGCTTCCTCTTTATTACAAAGCTGAAATGATCCAGGCCGAAGCAAAAAGAGAAGAAGAAAAACTGGCTCCCATGATCCGGCACATAAAAGATTATTTCAGCGGCGATGAACGTATAATGATCCTTCAGACATATTATGATCAGAATAACTACCATCCGCTGATGGTCTTAAAGAGT
>JAGAFH010000035.1 GCA_017612755.1 Clostridiales bacterium | reverse complement strand
GATGTCAGATCCAGGCTCAGAAAGCCCGTAAAGGAACTTAGGGCTTTCGGGAAATATTTCCTTAAGGCGGGAGAGAGCCGGGAACTGGTCTTCCGTATCAGTACCTCAGATCTTGCGTCCTTTGACGAGGACTACGGAAAGTTCCTCCTGGAGGACGGCCTTTATGAGATCTATGTGGGAACATCATCTTCAGATATCAGTGGAAAGACCAGCATCATGCTCCTTGAAGGTGATGAGGAGTACCGGCTCGGCACCGGATCTTCCGTTGAAGAGATAAGATCTTACGAAGATCTGTGGAAGATACTGGAGGATGAGATAACTGCTCTCGGATGGGATATCAATGCCCTGGTGGCAGCCTCAAGATATGTGCCTTCAATGAAGATATCGGAAGTCTATCCGCAGGCTTCTGAACTTACAGGATTTATAAAGGCCTGCGGGGAGAAGCGCCGGGTTTGACACTTATAGCCTTTGAATGTATTCTCTTTAACGTAAAATAATGGATAACAGGGATAGCGGGGATAATGACTGACAGTCTTAAGCACAAAAAGATATATGACAGGCTTACAAAGCCTTATTTTATCCTGTCTGTCCTGATAGTCCTTTTTGTGGTATCCAGGATCTCCATGTATGTGGTCTTTATGCGTGCCACGGGAGATCATTCCGTCAGGGGATTTCTCGTTTCCATGAACAAGTGGGATACGGGATGGTATCAGTGGTATGTGACCTATATTGGCAAGGATCTGGAGATCTTGCATGCAACGCCTACCTATAACGGACAGGCCTGGTGGGCCTTCTTCCCTCTGTTTCCCTCTATAGTCGCCTTCTTCTGGAAGATCTTCGGAAATAATGACCAGAACAATATCCTTCTTATCGGCGAAGCTGTAAATACAGTATTTTTCCTGGTGGCGGAATACTTCGGATTTAAGTATATGATGGTCACCAGAAAGTCTCTTTTCGCTGCCTATTCCTATGTGGCATTTATGTCTCTGGGACTATACTCTTTCTACTTCTCCATCCTTTACACGGAAGCGCTTTTCCTTATGCTGCTGACCCTTTGTTTTTACTTCCTGAAGACAAAGAGATATATAGCTATGGGTATCGCGGGGGCCTTCCTTTCCGCCACCAGAAATGCGGGAATAATGTTTGTTTTCGTTATACTTGTGGACCTTATTGAGGAGTACATAAGACAGGAGGCAAAGTTCGATAAGAAGGCCCCTGTTAAGAGCTTATTTTCGAACTTGAAAGACTTTGTAGTAACTAACCTTAAGAAGCCGGAACTTATCTTTGGAACATGTCTTGTGCCTTTGGGATTTTTCTCCTTTATGGCCCTTCTTTCTAAGATCACGGGAGACGGTCTTGCCTTCCTTCACGTACAGCGTGCATGGGGCAAGAATTCCAACGGACTTCTCCGGAATCTCAAGTATGCATTCTATAACGAATTCCCGCCGGATTTCTTAAGTATCGCTACGCTTCTGATAATCATCCTTATCGTTATCACATGCATTAACCAGAAGCGTTTCTACGAGACTACTTTCTCTGTGATAATCCTTCTGGCCAGCGCATCTTCCAGCTTTTATTCCGTGCCCAGATATGCCATCGGATGCTTCACTGTAGTAGTGGCTTTCTCCGATGAATTTTCAAAGTTCAAGCCTCTGACAAGGGCCTTCCTGGGCGTGATCATAGCGGCCATGGAGATCATACTTATCAAGTACTGGATCCTGGTAGATCCTAATCTGGTGTAGGGGAGGGATATGATGAAAGCAAAGAATGTTATCCTCTATATCCTTTCCGGAATACTCTTCATCAGTTATCTGGCGGTAATGGCCATATCCCTTGATACCTCAAGGGCTACCGATGCCTACCGGCTTTACTACGTGGACAAAAAGGTCAAATATTATCTTTCCCAGAAGGATCTGGAAAAGAAGTTCTGCGCTGACAGAAAGTTCGTCTTCACCTCCGACTATAATCCCCTGAACCTGGGAAACGGCTGGGGAGATCCGGAGCCTGATGCCACCTGGATCCTGGGTAAGTCGGGTGACGTATTCGTATATGTGACCCACCCGGAAAGGGACTACCGTATAAAACTTGAGATATCCCAGGTCATGAGCTACGAAAATGACCTCTACATCAACGACGTTCTCATCGGAAAAGTGGAGCCTGACGAACAGGGAAACGTGGAATATCAGGTGCCGGCAGGGATCCTGACGGAAGGCGTCAACAAGATAACCATCAGGACTGACAGCGAGGTCTATCCCCTGAATTACATAAATCCTGACGCCACGGACAACAGGCGTCTGAACATCTACGTAAGGAGCCTGATACTTTCTTCCGCCCCTGAGTGGTCACAGATCTGACAGGGCTTTTCTGCCCCTGTTTCCCCTTCTTTAAAATAAAGAAGAAACATTCGCGCACTTGTAGTATAATAAAATTTAGTATGCATTCTTGAAAGTGAGGCAGACTTTACGATGAAAGTTGTTATTCTTGCGGGCGGATTTGGTACCAGGATCAGTGAAGAGAGCGTTATCAAGCCCAAGCCCATGGTAGAGATCGGCGGAAATCCTATCCTCTGGCACATCATGAAATACTATTCCTCTTTCGGATTTAATGATTTTATCATCTGCTGCGGATATAAGCAGTATGTGATCAAGGAGTGGTTTGCAGACTACTACCTTCATACATCCGACGTTACATTTGATTTCACATCCGAGAACAAGATGATCGTCCACTCCACCCACACGGAGCCCTGGAAGGTCACCCTTGTTGATACGGGTCTTAATACCATGACCGGCGGAAGGATCAAGAGGGTACAGAAGTATATCGGTGACGAGCCCTTCTTCCTCACATATGGTGACGGCGTTGGAAACGTTCCCATCGATGAGGTCCTGAAGTTCCATCAGTCCCACGGCAAGACTGCTACCATCACAGCCGTTAAGGTAGGACAGCAGTTCGGCTGCCTGGATCTTGATGACAGCGGAAGCGTTATGGCTTTCAGGGAAAAGAATGATGATGATGGTTCCGTCGTCAATGCAGGATATATGGTCCTTTCCCCTGAGATCTTTAACTATCTGGAAGACGATACTACCATCTTCGAGAAGAAGCCTCTTGAGAGACTTGCTTCCGAGGGACAGCTGAAGGCCTTCGTCCACACCGGATTCTGGAAGTGCATGGACACCAAGAGGGACAAGGAAAGACTTGAGAAGATGATCGCCGAGGGCAAGGCCCCCTGGATCGTCTGGGAGGAGTAAGATATATGGATTTCTGGAAGGGAAAGAGAGTCTTTCTTACAGGCCACACCGGATTTAAGGGCTCCTGGATGAGCCGTATCCTCGTTACCCACGGAGCAGTTCTTACAGGTTATTCCCTGAAGGCTCCTACAGATCCCAACCTTTTCGCCCTTGCAGGCGTTGAAGATAAGATGACTTCCGTTATCGGGGACATCAGGGATCTTAAGACACTGGAGGAGGCCTTCGCCAAGGCTGATCCCGAGATCGTTATACACATGGCTGCACAGCCTATCGTAAGGGATTCCTACAAGGATCCCGTTTATACTTATGAGACCAATGTTATGGGAACGGTAAATATCCTGGAGTGCGTAAGAAAGCATCCGGGCGTAAAGTCCTTCCTTAACGTTACCACAGACAAGGTCTACAAGAACAATGAGTGGGAGTGGGGCTACAGGGAGGACGAGCTTCTCGACGGCTACGATCCCTACTCAAATTCCAAGTCCTGCAGCGAGCTGGTTACCCACAGCTACAAAAACTCCTTCTTCGACAAGGAGGATTCCCCCGCCATCTCAACTGCAAGGGCAGGTAATGTCATAGGTGGCGGAGACTTCGCAAATGACAGGATCATCCCGGACTGCGTAAGGGCAGCCGTTAAGGGTGAGGACATCATCGTCAGGAACCCTTATTCCACAAGACCTTACCAGCATGTATTAGAGCCCGTCTTCGCATATCTTATGATCGCGAAGGAACAATATGAGGACAGGACCAAAGCTTCGTGGTACAATGTCGGACCGGACGACTGCGACTGCAGGACCACCGGAGAGGTGGTGGATCTCTTCTGCGAAAAGTGGGGGGATATCAGAAGGGTAGACAGATCCGAGAAGGATGCGCCCCATGAGGCGGGATTCCTGAAACTGGATTCCAGCAAGCTCAAGAGGACCTTCGGCTGGAGCCCCAGGTGGCACATAGAAGAGGCGGTAGCCAAGGTGTGCGAATGGAGCCGGGTCTGGTTTGACGGCGGTGACATCCCCTCTGAAATGGACAGACAGATAAGTGAATATATCAACGGTTGATACGAAAGGACAGAAGAAAAGATGTTTGAAAACATGACAGAACAGGAAGCAAGAGAGAAGATCTTGGAGATGGTGGCAGATTACTGCGACACATATCACAAGGTGAAGGAATATGAAGAGGGTGACAGGATCCCTTACGCAAGAAGAGTATATGGTCACGAAGAGATGGTTAATCTCGTGGATTCCTCCCTGGAGTTCTGGCTTACAGCCGGAAGATATACGGATCAGTTCGAGAAGGCATTCGCCGATTATCTTGGCGTAAGATTCTGCTCTCTCGTTAACTCCGGATCCTCTGCAAACCTGGGAGCATTTATGGCTCTTACAAGCCCTCTTCTCGGAGAGAGGAAAGTAAACAGAGGAGATGAGGTCATCACTGTTGCGGCAGGTTTCCCTACTACGGTAGCTCCCGTGATCCAGTATGGCGCAGTTCCCGTTTTCGTGGATGTTACCATCCCCCAGTACAATATCGACGTTTCCATGCTGGAGGAGGCTCTCTCCCCTAAGACAAAGGCTGTCATGATCGCCCATACACTTGGTAATCCCTTCGACCTTAAGGGCGTGAAGGATTTCTGTGATAAGCATAACCTGTGGCTCATCGAGGATAACTGCGATGCCCTGGGTTCCAAGTATATTATCGACGGAGAGGAGAAGTTCACCGGTACCATCGGTGACATCGGAACATCTTCCTTCTATCCTCCCCACCACATGACAATGGGTGAGGGCGGCGCCATCTACACAAATAATCCCATCCTTCACAAGGCTATCAGGTCCATGAGGGACTGGGGAAGAGACTGTATCTGCCCCTCCGGTAAGGACAATTTCTGCGGACACAGATTCGACAAGCAGTACGGACTTCTCCCTCTGGGTTACGACCACAAGTATGTTTATTCCCACTTCGGCTATAACCTTAAGGCAACAGACCTTCAGGCCGCAGTAGGATGCGCACAGATCGTAAAGTTCCCTTCTTTCGTTGAGAGAAGAAGACATAACTTCGACAGGCTCAAGGCCGGTCTTGCAGGTACTGAGGATAAGCTCATCCTTCCCGAGCCCTGTGAGAATTCCATCCCTTCCTGGTTCGGTTTCCTCATCACATGTAAGGAGGGAACAGACAGGAGCAAGGTAGTTAAGTACATCGAAGACCATAAGGTCCAGACAAGGATGCTCTTTGCAGGCAACCTTACAAAGCACCCCTGCTTCGACGAGATGAGAGCATCAGGCGAAGGCTACAGGGTAGTAGGCGATCTTAAGAACACCGACCGTATCATGAACGATACATTCTGGATCGGCGTTTATCCCGGAATGACGGACGAGATGATCGACTACATGGCAAAGACTATAAAGGAAGCAGTGGAGCAGTAAGTCCGGATGGAACTTAATATGGAAGCAGCTGAGGCTGAAAAGAAAGAGATCTCAGAAGAGATCAAGACAGATAAGAAAAAAGGCGGATGGATCCTCCAGGCAATCAAGTTCGGTATCGTAGGTCTGGTCAATACATTCGTTTCATATGGTGTCTACACATTCTGTTACTACGTTCTGGGAACGAATGAACATGTGGGCAACATAATGGGATTTATCATCAGCGTATTTAACGCATGGATCTGGCAGAGCAAGTTCGTATTCAAGGAAGATGAGAGCGCTGAGAAGAGAGTCTGGTGGAAAGTACTTATCAAGACATATATCTCTTACTCCTTCACAGGTCTTTTCCTGACGGAGATGCTCCTTCTGTTCTGGCTCAACCTTCTCAAGATCCAGGATCATCTGGGATCTGTAATGGACTGGGTCAACGGATTCGGCATCGTCACATTCGGAAATACATATGACTTCGCAGTATCCCTTGCGCCTTTCCTTAATATGGTGATCACCATTCCCATCAATTTCATAATGAACAAGTTCTGGGCATACAGACAGAAGAGCAAGAAGCCGGAGGAAGAGTTAAATGAGAACGATAAGCCTGCTTGACTGCACTTTAAGAGACGGCGGTTATATTAACGACTGGAAGTTCGGAAGGAACAATCTGGTCAGCATCTTTGAGCGTCTTGTGGCATCAAAGGTGGACTATATAGAGATCGGTTTCATCGATCAGGCCAGGGAATATGATCCTGACAGGGCCATCTTCCCGGACGCCAAGTCCATTGCCAGGACCTTCGGAAACCTGGACAAAGGAGATGCCAGGATCGTGGGAATGATCGATTACGGTCATGCGGATATCGACAGGATCTGCCCCGCAAACGAGACCTGCATCGACACTATCAGGGTCATCTTCAAAAAGCACCTGAGGGTTGAGGCATTACAGTTTGTATCAGAACTCATGAAGAAGGGATACCGGGTCTTTGCGCAGCTTGTTTCCATCACCAGTTATTCCGATGAGGAACTTAAGGACCTTATCCGTCTGGCAAATGAAGTAAAGCCCTTTGCCGTTTCCATGGTGGATACTTACGGCCTTTGCCACAGCGATACCCTCCTTCACTATGCAAAGCTCCTGGACGAAGGTCTCGATAAGGACATCGAACTCGGTTATCACGCCCACAACAACTTCCAGCTGGGTTATGCCAACTGCATCGAGATGCTCTCCTACAAGACCGACAGGAACGTCCTGGTGGACGGAACTATCTTCGGTATGGGAAAGAGTGCAGGAAACTGTCCTCTGGAACTTATCGCCATGTACTTAAACGGCAGGCACGGAAAGGATTATGATATCTATCAGATCCTGGAGGCTGCCGATGCCAATGTAATGAACTTCTATCACCAGTCACCCTGGGGATATTCACTCTTCTTCTATATCGCGGCATCAAATGACTGCCATCCCAGCTATGTAAGCTACCTGATGAACAAGAGGACCTTGTCCATCAAGGCTATCAATAAGATCCTCAAGAGACTTGAGGGCGACAAGAAGCTCCTTTATGATGAGAAGCTCATCGAAAAGCTCTACTCCGACTATCAGGAGATCGAGGTAAACGACGAGGAGGATCTGAAGAGACTCTCCGAGGAACTGAAGGATAAGAATATCCTCATCATCGGTCCCGGCACCAGCGTAAAGGAACAGTCCGAAAAAGTTGAATCCTTCATCATGGGCAATAACCCGGAGATCATAAGCATCAACTTTATTCCTGAGGCCATCAAGCCCGATTTCTGCTTCGTTACCAACAAGAAGAGACAGGTACAGCTGGCTCCCAGCTTTGCCAAGAATGCGGATACATTTAAGATCATCGCAACTTCCAACGTAACAAGTTCCGTTACGGACTTCGATTACACCATCAGATATTCAAACCTTCTGGACTTCAATGCCCAGATAATCGACAACTCCTTCCTGATGCTCTTAAAGCTCCTGAAGAAGATCGGCGTAACAGAAGTATCCTGCGCAGGATTTGACGGTTATGCGGTAGACAACAGACCTAACTACTTTAATCCCGACATGGAGTATGAGTTCACTTCCAACGAGGCATCAGATCTGAACGATTATGTTATCGGCGAACTTAAGAAACTCTCCGACGGATTTAAGATCAACTTTGTGACGGATTCCCACTATGATGTATGAGGCCGTACTTTTCGACGTGGACGGAACAGTCCTTGATACTTCCGAAGGCATAGTCCTTTCTGTTAAAGAGACTATAGAGCACTTCGGATATGAGATGCTGCCTGAAGGCGAGCTTTTAAAGTTCATAGGCCCGCCTATCGAGTGGTCCTTCAGGGACAGGCTGGGACTGGATGAGAAGGGTTATACGGAAGCTGCGGCGTTTTTCCGTGACAGATACAGTAACCATAACCTTCTTCTGGCAAAGCCCTACGAAGGGATCTATGAGCTTTTCGAAAAGCTGAAGGCAGCCGGGATCCCCACCGCCATCGCCACCTACAAAAAGCAGGACTACGCCACGAAGCTCCTGAAGCATTTCGGTTTTGACAAGTACACGGACATCATCTACGGATCTGACTATGAGGGCAAGCTTAGAAAGAGCGACATCATAGAGCTCTGCATCGCCCAGCTGGGCGTTACGGACAAGAAGAAGGTCCTGATGGTAGGCGACAGTTCCCACGACGCCCTGGGTTCACAGAAGGCGGGGACATCTTTTGCGGGAGTATCTTTCGGATTCGGTTTCGGTGAGTTCGGAGGAGAGGATATAAATGAATATGAGCACGTGATCTATGCAGACCGTGCCCTGGATATAATGACTCTTTTCAGGGAGGAAGAAGATGCGTAAAGTAGCACATATCATCGCAGATTTTCTTGTTTCAAAAGGCGTGAAGCACATGTTCACCGTCACCGGCGGAGGAGCAATGCATTTAAACGATGCCTTCGGTCATCACGAAAGACTTACCTGTGTATATAACCACCACGAGCAGGCCTGCTCCATCGCAGCGGAGGGTTATGCAAGACTTACGGGAAAGATCGCAGGATGCTGCGTCACATCCGGCCCCGGCGGAACTAATGCCATCACCGGTGTAATGGGCGGATACCTGGATTCCATCCCCATGTTCGTCATCTCAGGACAGGTCAAGAGAGAGACTACAGTATGGTCAGTTCCCGAGCTTCCCTTAAGGCAGCTGGGAGATCAGGAATTCCCCATCGTGGATTCCGTTTCCTGCATGACTAAATATGCAGTGATGGTCACAGATCCTGATGAGATCATGTACCATC